>CAXNEV010000001.1:0-27640 GCA_964200925.1 Candidatus Latescibacterota bacterium
GTGTGGCTGAAGCACAAGAAGCCGGGGCGGAAATGGGTGTGGAGGTGATCCCTGGCATGGACTTGAGTGCTCAGGCAGGCAGCAAAGATATTCACATTTTGGGATATTATATTGATCCGACCCATGCCGACTTGCAGATATTTTTGAAACAGTTTCGCGAAGCCCGCATTGACCGGGCTGACAAGATGGTAACGCAGTTGAATCGCATGGGTTTGCGCGTGCAACTGTCACAGGTGCTGGCCAAAGCAGGCAATGCGGCAGTTGGGCGGCCTCATGTGGCTGATGTGCTTGTGGAAGAAGGGTTTGTGTTTTCAGCAGACGAAGCGTTTCAAAAATATTTGGGATATGCCAAACCGGCGTATCAACCCAAGTTTGCACTTAAGCCTGCCGAAGCTATTGACGTGATCCACGCCGCAGGTGGATTGGCCTGTTTGGCTCATCCGGCCCTTTATTCGCAGGACAGTTTGATCGCTGGATTGGTGGCTCAGGGAATGGATGGTATTGAAGTGATGCACATCAAACATGATGCCGGGGTTGTGGCAAAATATTCGGCCATGGCGGAGCAATATGGTTTGTTAAAAACAGGTGGTTCGGATTGTCATGGCGATGGCCGTGGGGATGCCGTGATGGGGAGGGTGAAGGTACCCTGTGCTTTTTTGGATGCACTTAAAACCCGGTGGGCATCTCGTCAATAAACAGTTGTTATTGATCTGGATTGGAATAGGGTATGACTATTAAGGTTTTGTTTTTTGCATCGTGTCGAGATCTGGTCGGAGCATCGGAGCAAGATGTTGCATTGCCAGAAGGAGCAACAGTGCAGAACTTGATTTCAGAAATTGTTTCTGAACATTCTCGGTTTATTGCCATGGCACCCAGTTTGATGGTATCGGTAAATCAGGAATACCAAAAACGGGAAACAGTGTTGCACAATGGGGACGAGGTGGCATTTATTCCGCCGGTGAGCGGAGGGTGACACGCGTTTGAATCTTTGCATATGCGTTCCCACTGTTCCTTTGTGTTTGACGGTTGGATAAATGGCATGAAATTTTGGGAGCAATATCAGGGAGTTTGGCATAATGGCTGATGATATTTATCGCATTCAGGAAGAAGAGATAAAACCGGATGCGCTTCATTGCGCAGTACTTTCCAACTCGGATGGGGCGGTAACAACCTTTGCGGGTGTGGTGCGCGACAATACCAAAGGACGCGGCACATCCTATTTGGTTTATGATGCTTATAAAAGTATGGCAGAAAAGAAAATGCGCGAAATAGGCGAAGAGATAAAAACGCGATGGGACGTGCATTGTGTGGGCATTTTGCACCGAATAGGTCGAATGGAAATTGGGGAAATCAGCGTGTTGATTGCCATTTCCTCCCCTCACCGCAAGGCGTCATTGGAGGCATGTCACTACGCGATTGACCGCTTAAAAGAAACGGTGCCAATCTGGAAAAAAGAAATGTGGACAGACGGTGGTGAGGCCTGGATTGAAGGTGATCCGTCATCGACAAAATTGGGAGCATCGCAATGATTGGATTCAGCTGGGTGATTGACGGAGAATTGGCTGGGATGGGACAGCCTGGGTTAATCGACACACTGGGTGAAGATCTTCAGGCGCTGGTTGATGAAGGCGTTGGGGCTGTTGTGACATTGACGGAGCAAAGGTTGAGTGAAAATGCGGTTAATTTGACAAATTTAGACGTGCTCCATGTACCCATACGCGATATGATGTCCCCTTCAAGAGGGGATATCGATCATTTTGTGGCATTTGCAGAAGAGTCTATTGCCGATCACAAACCGGTTGTGGTACATTGTTTTGCTGGACGGGGACGCACGGGTACCATGCTGGCGTGTTTTATGGTTCACCGGGGCATGAATCCGGCGCAGGCCATTGGTTATATTCGTGACCGCCGTCCGGGTTCGATTGAAACAGATGCGCAGGTGCTGTCAGTATTTGATTATGCCCGGTATTTATCAGAACAGCGGTTGGAGAATAAAATGGAAAAAACCAAGAGCCGCAATTGAACCAGGGATGGCGTCAGGGGTACAACGAGGTGGTGTGATTATGTAGAGATGATGAAGACTTCTCCCTGTTCCAGTTTGTGAAATCGATTTTGCAACTCAGGAGAAAGGGTTGCGCGCAATTCGTCTGGATAACCCACGGTCCAGTAGCTGTTTTGTTCGGTGGGCTCATAGGTATTAAAATGTTGGGGAAAGATGTGATCGGGCTGGGCAAATTCGATGAGGGTTTTGGACGCGGCGATATGGGTATTGTGCAGGGTGGGTGAGACAAAGAGCACGTTGATGTCGGCAAAGTCTTCGAGGTGTTCGTGAAGCAGGACAGTATCGCCGGGTTGATAGACTTTAAGGCCTTGCAGGGTAAAAACATATCCACAATCGTCAAGGTTGGCACGGCGATAGACGGTGAAATGGGTGTGGCCGTGCAGGGCGCGTTTGGGTTCGACAGGGATGTTGCAAATTTCAAAGGGTTGAAAAGGCCGCGCAACGGTGATCCGGTTTTCTGGAACACCGATTTTTTTTGCCTTTTCCATACAATTTGCGGGCACCACAAATTGGCAGGAGGATGTTTCGGCGAGAATTTTAGAGGTGTTTTCACTGAAGTGGTCACCGTGTTCGTGGGTGATGAACTGCACATCGAGCACGGAAGCCAATACGGTTGTTGGAACCGGTGACGGTTGCAGCCGGTTTTTGCGGTCGAGATCCAGGTCGGTGGCGATCAGTTTGCCATTGGCGCGAATGAGCCAGCTCAGATTGCCCAACCAGCACAGGCCAATGCCGTTTTGAACGGAGAGAAGTTTTTCAAGAACGGGGTTCATGGGTGTGGTTCCTTTTTTAACAGGGTATTTTCACCATGCCTTCGGCGACCTACTTTTGCTGGCGCGAACCGTGTCACACACAACCCCCTCCCTCCCGGTTTGTAACGACACAAAAGTAGGCAAAAAGTCGTTCCCTCAAATGCCGGGAGGGCTGATTTGACTCGCGGCTGCGCCGCTCATGCGAAACAAGGGGCACTTCGTGCCCAATCACCCGCTTCGCGGGTCTTGTTTGGTCCGCATCCCCACAGAATGCTCGACATGAAATAGCCTGCCAGCGATAAAGGCGTTTCAAAAGGTGTTGCGAAACGGAATGGCGCGGAAAATCGGCAGATGGTCTTTTTAAATGGGGTTTTGAGTGTTGAACCTGTTGAGGTACGATACAACCTTTCGCGGTCGTTTACTGTTCGGTTTTGATGAAGATTTGTTCGTGTGTGAGCGGTCGTCCCCAAGCGCCATGGGATTCGGCAAATGACACATCGTTGGGAATATTTCCGAGGCGTTTGTTCGCCCCCCAAACGCGATAGGCCGCACCCAGCGGAATAGCAGGAATGTTGTTGGTGAACAAATCGCGAGC
This sequence comes from Candidatus Latescibacterota bacterium, assembly GCA_964200925.1. Taxonomy (GTDB): domain Bacteria; phylum Latescibacterota; class UBA2968; order UBA2968; family UBA2968; genus CAXNEV01. Next base: position 3,410 of record CAXNEV010000001.1, read on the forward strand.
CCTTGTCATACAGATGCGCACTTCGGCTGTGTCGGTGGTGGTGGCTGCCTGATCAAACAGACGGGTGCATTCTTTTAACCAGTCTGGGCCTTCTGTGCTGGCATTGCGGTGCCAGTAGGGCATATTGGGGCCGCTGATGACCCATTCTTCGCGGTTGCTCAACGGATCGTCGGCACTGTCGAACCACCAGTGGTGAACGTCAAATTCACCGCTGTATCGGCGAGGTACAATGATGTCGCGCAGTGCGGCAAAGGTGTTGACTTTGATGCCCACTGCCTGCCAATGGGCGGTGGCCAGTTCGGTGACATCGCCTTTGCCACTGGAACTGGTGGCAATGTCGATGGTGAATTCAAACCGCGAGCCATCGTGAAATTCGCGATACCCATCGCCATTGGTGTCGCGATATCCTGCCTGGTCGAGCAATTTTTTGGCTTGATCGGGATCATAGTCGCTAAAGCGTTTAAAGGCTGTTTCATTGTAATAGGGATTGGGTGGATAAAAGGAATATCCAGCCGATACGAGAAAACCGTGGTAGAGCAACTGGCTGATTTCTTCGCGGTTGAGCGCTAAAGACAGGGCGATGCGCACATCGCGGTTGCGAAAGGCTTTGCGCAATTCTGGATTTGGCGCATCCCAATTGAGGTAAAAAACATGGGCTGGCACGGGGCCAGAGAGGTACACGCGAAATGTTCCGGTTGTCATTTCAGACTGTTTGAGGGTTTCAAACATGTCGATCTGGGAATAGCGCCCAAAAAGATCGAGTTCTCGGTTGATAAATTTGAGAAGGATGACCTGGGTGTCGGGAATGATTTGAAACACGAGTCGGTCTGCATAGGGCAGTTGATTGCCTGCGGTGTCGATTTTCCAGTAGTAGGGGTTGCGTGTGTAAACGATGCGCTGACCGTGAATCCACGATGCGGGTATCCAGGCCGATAAAGAGGGCATGCCGGGTGTGTAATAAAATTGGGCGCGGGTGGCTTTTTGCCGAAATGTTTCATAAGAGGCTTTGGGATTGTATTTGGGATGCCAGTTTTCGAAAATGTGTTTGGGATAGGCGGCATCGTCCACACCGGCCAGGGTGTTGAGCAATTGACCCAGGGGTTTATCGGCAGACATGCAAATGGTGTAATCGTCAATTTTTTCCACGATGATGGGTTTGCCATTGACGGTGAAAGCTGGTGGAATGCCCGAGCGGTCTATGGGGCGGGCATCGTCATTGAAGAGCAGGTCGTTGTAAAAAAAGAGCACATCATCGGCGGTGAAAGGGTGGCCGTTGGACCAGCGGATGCCTTTGCGCAAGTGAAGAAAAAGTTTGGTTCCGCCCTTCTGGAAGGCCCAGCTTTCGGCCAGATTGGGTTCGAGAGAATCGCCCAGGGGGTGCGCAAAGGTGAGCAGGCCTTCGTTTTTGGCCTTCATCGTGGCGGGAATTTGCACGATGTCGCCGGTGAGCGCGCGGCGCAGTTCCCCACCGTAGGTGCCAATTTGTTCAAAGGGAACAATGACACGCGGGTTTTCGGGCAGGCGTTTGGAAATGGGTGGCAGGTTTCCTACTTGAACATCTGCTGTCCAGAGTGGGGATTCGTGAAAGGTGCGTTTGGCGAGAATTTCGGGATCAAGGGACAATGGAGCGCGGGTTTGTTGTAAGGTTGACGGTGTGGAGGTTGTGTGCGGGGTGTTGGATGTGTGTTGTTGTGGGTCGGGGGCAATGCAGCCAAAAAATAACAACATCATCAGTATGAGAAGGTTTTTGGGTGTGCGATCATTTTTGGATTTGTCAAGATGGGATTGAAAAGTCACAGAAAAACGGCCCTCACCCTCAGTCCCGCTCCCGCATGCAGGAGCGGGAAGGTGTTGGTGGTATTGTTGTGTGGTTGGTTTTTTTGGTCAGGGTGAAACGGGGTGCTTTTGTGATCGTCTAATCAGGTGTATTGCATGATCCAATACCTCTACAAACGATGCCCACTGCGCCACCGAACAGGTGCAGATACGTACTGGATACAATTGATGGCTGTGTGGGACAATATAAAAGGATGGTAGGAGCTTGGTAGTACGAAATGTGAGGAGGCTGTTGAAATGGGTAAAAAAAACCGGTTGCTGATGGTTTGTTTGGGTATGATGACTTTGGGTTTGTGCGCGGTTTTTGGTGTCAGCTGGGCGGATGACGATGATCACGGCAGAAAACGGCGTGGACATGAGGATCATGAAAAAGCAGAACGCGGTAAAAACAAACACAAGGCAAAATTGATTACTGCAACAGATGCAACATTTGTTCAGACCTGTGGTGCCTGTCATATGCCCTATGCGCCGGGTTTGTTGCCTTTGGCTTCGTGGAAAAATATTTTGAGTCACCAAGAGAATCATTTTGGTGAAGAACTGGGTATTGATCCAAACGATCTTGCAAAAATTACTCTTTATTTGGAACAAAATGCTGCGGATAAACGAAATACAGAACTTTCAAAAAAGATTATGCGCAGTACGGGAGGACAGATGCCCGTGCGGATTACAGAGGTTCCGTACATTAAGGCCAAACACAAAAAGCGAAAGTTGGTGCCAGATTGCACGTCCTGTCATAAGTAGTTGGAATAACTTTTAAGGATGGGTTGGGTTTTAAAGCAGGGTTCATGAATCAAACTGCCCGGTCAACATAATTTGATCGGGCAGTTTGTGTTGTGCTGATTTTTTTCAGGCGGTTTTGCATTCGAATGTTTTGATTAAAGACTGGATGGTTTCGAGCATTGTGCACGTGTTTTCGGCCATGTAGTCGGTGAGCATTTTTTGGGCATGGGCCTCGTTTCCGGCGTTAATGAGCTGGCGGCCATCGGAGGCGATTTGATAGGCAGTTTTGAAAAGTTGATTCTGAATGGTTTGCCACTGGGTGCGCATCTGAGGCACGCGATCTTCGGGGTGTGATCGCACCAACTGGTTGAGTCTGTGAAACTGCCACCAGGGGCTTTTGCTGCTGAAAGTGGCATCACCCACGTTGAGGATGGTTGGAAGTTGGCCTTCGATGAAGGTGGGAAGAAACAGGGCAAGGCAGGGGGAATAAAAACCACACCAGTACACAGGCAGACATGAGCCATTGGCACACAGGTCGGCAACGAGGCTGGCTGCGGTGTTGCCACCGGTGCCATCCTGGTTGCAGTGGACACAAATGCCACCCTGTTTGAGGTCGGTTTGAAATGTTTGCGGGGGTGATTGGGCATTGCCGTGATCTGAGAGAAGGGCCATCATGGTGTGCACATCGATCTGGCCTTTTTGATGAGACAACACGGCACAGGATCGGGCGCGGCGCGTGGCCCCGCTGCCTTCGGTTCGGCTGGATTCTGTGAAGGCAGCGGCAAAATTGAACCGACCTGTGGGAGACGTTTTGCCCAGTTCAATGGCTTTTTGTTGGGCGCAGGACGACAGGCGTATCCAGTCGGTTTCGATTGAATAGACATTGCTGATGCCCAATGTGCTTTCCACTTTTTTGACGGCCCAGTCGTGACCAGCCGTTTCAATGACATAGGCTTCGTGTGGATCGGCCACGATGTAGCTGTTGTCATAGGTGCGCACATTTGAGGTATTTTCAAATTTGCCTTGGCCAAATTGCAATATGAGGTCGGTTATGACGGCAACGGCTTCCGAGGCGGTGCGACCGCGTTCCAGGCCGAGGCGCAATAGTTCCATGCCGATGAGTTTGGGCGTTTTGGAAACGGGCAAATGAGAATGTACGGCTTCGTTGCCAATGACAACCTGGTGTTCGTTGAATCCGTGTTCGTAGCCCCAGCACCAGAAGGGGCGTGATCCGATGTGGCGATAGGTTTTTTGAACTTCAGGTATGGTGATGAACTGGCAATATGTTTGGGTATTTTGCGGATGTGTTTTTCGATCGCGGAGGATGAGTGGCTGGCATTCATCGGCCGGGCGGTCGCTGTTTTTGGCAAAAATGGTTTGGCCATTCAATGTGGCATTGCCGAGTGCAACCATTGTGTCACAACTTTGGGGTTTCATTTGCAATATCCTGATTTTATGATTTTTCCTCTGTCTGAGGAACAGTTTTCATTGGAATGCGCACACAAAACTTCGCGCCCTTTTTTTCTTCACTTTCCACATCTATCATCCCTCCATAAGCATTCAACAATTGTCGGGCCATATACAACCCTAACCCGGTGCCCTGGGGTCTGTCATTGTCTCCTGTTTTGGTGGTATAAAAAGGGTCGAACAATTTTTCCAGATGGGCTTTTGGAATTCCACACCCCGTATCGAGAATTTCGACCAGAATCCCCTCGCCTGTCAGGTGAGTTGTCACAACTGTTAGAATTTTTTCATTTTGATCGTACATGGCCTCAATGGCATTGCGCAACAAAATGCCAAATATTTGGGCAAAGTCCGAGTAAACCCCGGAAACAATGGGCAAGTGCAGATCCAGATGAATCTCTGTTTTAACTTCTTTTTGAAAAAAGGGATCGGAATACAAAAAATCTAATTCCTGTTTGAGCAGGTGGTTCAAATCGACTCTGTCCGGTGTTTTTTTTTGTCGGTTTTTTGCCAAAATATTTTCGATCATAACATGCATATTTTCTGACGCAGACACAATGCGATCCACTTCGCTCAAATGGGGATGTTTCATTTTTAACATTTCGGCATAACCCAGTATGCTCGTCAACGGGTTTTTCAAATTGTGCACAATGCCTGCCGCCACAGTTCCCATTGCGGCCATGCGCTCCGATTGCACCAGTTGGCGTTCCAACTGCCGCCGCGCCGAATCGGCCTGTTTGCGTTCGCGAATGTCGCGCACAGCCACCACGCCCACTGTTTTTCCAGCATAGGGCACTGACCGACCAATGACTTCAATGGGAAATTCTTCGCCTTTTTTGGGACAAATGGTTGCCTCAAAGGGCTGCTCGTTGTTGTCACGAATGTGGGTGATGGCCATCAAACGCGCCTGACGCCCCACAAAGCGCCAGCAGTTTTTTCCAATGAGTTCCGATCCTTTTGAGAACCCCAGCATGCGTGCAAATTGGTCATTGGCATCTAAAATGACACCGCCCTGGTGAATAAAAATGCCCTCAAATGCCGATTCTGAAAGCATCCGAAATCGCGCTTCACTTTCTCGCAATGCCGCTTCAGCAGCCAAACGATTTGTGATATTTCTGGCGGCACAGACCATGCCCAGCGTTTCACCAGCCGGATTTTGCAACATCGCTCCCGACAGCAACACTGGAATTTCCCGTTTGGTTTTGGTCAGTAGCCGTTTTTCCACGTTTCGAATAGTACCGTGTTGAAGCAGTTGCGCCACCATGGTACCGTCGAAAAATCCGTCCTGATCAGAAGCAAAAAGCATCTGGGCAGGTTGTTCAAGCAGTTCGGATTCCGCATAACCCAATAAATTGCACAATTCGATATTAACTGTTTCAATGTACCCTTTAGGGGTCATCACAAACAGGGCATCATTCATCGACCTGAGAATGTTTTCTGTATAGTCGCGTGTTGCAATCAACGCCGTTTGAGACAGTTTCAGGTGATTGGTCATCTGATTGAATGCTTCTGATAACGTATGCAATTCATCAGAGGTATGCACCTCGATTTGCCGATCCAGATCGCCCATAGAAACAGCTTGGGTGGCTTCGGTTAACACCTTTAACGGACGCGTCACATGCCCGACAAAAAAGACGGTTAATATTGTTCCAAAAACAATGAACCCCGCGCCAAAGCCAAAATTCCAGTACTCAATTTCTGTGATTTCTGTTTGTATTTTGGCCAGGGAAAACCCCACTCGTACCCCTCCCAGCTTTTTTTGATTCACATCAATGGCTTTTGCCACATCTAAAATATGATGCGTCATTTGCACCATCACCGAATCAACCGCTACCGCGCGCAAACTCACCGGGTCGTTTAAAGGTTGTTTTCGCGATGGATTTTCATGGCCATCTGTTAAAATATATCCCGCATGGTCAAACACATACACATAAGAAACTTCATCCTGAGAAAGCACATTGGTGAGCAACGGCATCAGATTGTGATTGTTTGTTTCACCCATGGCATCCGAAACACCCGCGGCCAACAAAGATGTGATGGACAGGGCTTTGTTTAACAACCGCTGTTGGATGACGGTTTCTTGCGATTGAATGTTGTGCAGCGTAATCAAAACTGTAAAAACAATTAAAAGCAGCACAATAAAAGAAATGAATTTGGCTTTTAAACGAAATGCAATCGGTGCAAAATTCAAGAGAGCCTCGGTTTAAGATGGTTCTGTAACCTTTTGGGGTGGCTTGATGGGTATGCGCACATTAAATGTCGTGCCGACATTTAATGTGCTGTCAATGGAAATGGTGGCACCATGGGCATCCAGCAAACGCTTGCTCATATACAATCCCAACCCTGTGCCTTTTGGGCCTTCTGCGCTTGTTTTGGTTGTGAAAAAAGGCTGAAACAAATTTTTCAAATTGGCAGGATCTATGCCGCAGCCCGAATCGCCGATTTCGACAATTACATGGTCTTTGTCCTGGGCTGTTGACAGGCGCAAATTTTTGGTGGGTCGATCTGTCATGGCCTCGATTGCATTGCGCAAAAAATTGCCAAAAACCTGAGAAAAATCTGTATAAACGCCATGAATAGACGGCATGTGTTCGCCCAAATCAACCTGTTTATTCACATCGCGTTTAAAGATGCGATCGGCCATTAAAAATTCCAATTCGCGTTCGAGCAAGCGATTGATATCCACATCCTCAGTGGTGCGCTTGTGTCGGCTTTTTGCCAAAATATTTTCGATCATAGTATTCATCAAATTGCCCGATGACAAAATGCGATCCACTTCGCCCAGGTCGGGATGTTTCATTTTTAACAATTCGGCAAAACCCAGTATGCCCGTTAACGGATTTCTCAAATTGTGCACGATGCCAGCCGCCACGGTTCCCACGGCGGCCATGCGCTCAGACTGAATCAATTGCAATTCCATTTGGCGCCGCGTTTCTTCGGCATTTAAGCGTTCGCGCATATCTTTGGCAGTAATAATAAACCCGCTCAATCGCTGTTCGCGATCTCGTGGTATGGACACGCTTAAAAGCACGGGAATGGGTTGTCGATCTTTTGCGATCAGATGGCCTTCAAAATCGCGTCGCATCTCGCCAGCAGTACCATCCATCATGCCAACCAGTGAGAGACCTTCAAACAGGTGGCCTGCGGGTTTGTTGAGCAGTTCTTGTTCGCCATATCCCAACAACGTGAATGTGCTTCGATTGACCATGCGAATGCGACCATCTAATGAGGTGACAATCAGCACATCCATCATATTGTTCAAAATGCCATCCAAAAAATCTTTCGACACAGATGTTTCGGCTAAAGTTTGACTCATCCGGTTAAAACTGGCAGCCAGGTCGCCCATTTCGTTGTTGGATAAAACCGGCACTGTTTTTCCCAAATCTCCCTGGCGCACCTGCTCTGTGGCTTTGGCCAACAGGTGAATGGGTTTTAAAATTTGCCTGTTAAAAAGCAATGCCATGACAATAAAAAGCACACAGCCCAGCGCAATGACCAGCGTGACCTGTTTGGATATGCGGCTGGCTGTTGCACGGGATTCTAACATTAAAATGCCCAATCGCAACGTGCCCAGGCGCGTGCGGTTGCCCGAAGAGGCACCCCCCATCAACAAAAAGGTTTCGTCCGAATCGGAGGCCGTATCCCATACCGGAAGCGCCACATCCAGTACAGGGCCATCCGATGTTTGGATTTGGCGATACACGGGTGCATCTGAATACACACTTTCAAGGGTTAACGGATCGTCATACAGTTTGCCGTGTTCTGCCACATTGGTGTGGGCAATCACACGCCCGGCACCATCCTGGGCCAAGGAATAAACCCCTTGCCCATTAGAAACCAGGGTTTGAATTAAGGGCAACAACTGGCTTTCGTCTCGCGCACGCAGACCGGGAAGGAATGCAGGTTTTTGCACGGTAGCGGAAACAGCATCAAGCCCGCGTTTGACCACTTCTTGCTCAATAACCCCCAGTACAACTTGCTGGCTCAGCAGGCTCATGCCCACGGCAAACAACATGGCCAGAGGCACAAAAAACAACAGCAATTTGGTTTGCATTCTCATAAAAACAATCTGCCTTAAAATTCATACGCCAAAAAACCCGTCAAACGACGACGCATCACTTCACCCCCCAATCCTGGCTCAAGCTTATTTCGGGCGGGTAATGTTTCAAAATGTGTGTGATTGGTCATGTTAAACGCTTGAAAACCAACCGACAAGCCTTCCATGACCCCAGAAAAAGTATATCGAACGCCCATATTGAGTTGCCAGTAATCCCCAATGGATGTGTATTGTGCATCCAGATTAACCGTACTGGCGTCACTCCAGGCTGTTTGCCCCACCCAGTGGCCCCACAAGGTGGCAGATATTCCGCCCTGTTGCATGCGCACGCCCCCATTGAATTTGTGAACGGGGCCGCCATTTTTGGCCACTTGAAATTCAAATTCGCCGCGAATGTGCTGGTGCGAATGATTGGCAAACAAAACCCACCCGGGCACGACTTCAATTTCTGTGCCCAATTCGCCTCCCCAGGCTTCTACTTCCTCAACACTGTTTTTATACTCTGCCTGTGCCCGCAAGTTGGGCAGGGCCTCTGGCACAAACAAAAACTGCCCCACACCAATCATATGTCGCAACCGATAGTGAAATCCAACAAGCGTGGTGCGCACCGGGCCAAAACGCCCGGTATGCGCCAGTTCTATTTGCCGCACGCGTTCGGGTTTTAAATTGGAACTGCCAACCACAGATAGCGTGACAGGCACATTAAAAGAGGTTTGAATAATTTGTTCTTGTATCACATAACGCTCTGTCAGCGTGGGATTGCGAAATGCCGAACCTGCGGCCAGGCGAAAGACGTGTTTGGCATTGGGAGAAAAAATCAAACTTGTTCGCGGAGAAAAAACCCATCCTGTTTGAGAATGTTGATCCCATCGACCACTGCTTACCACCGTCCAACTGGATACAGGTTGCCAGACATGTTCGGCAAACAGGGCATATTGTGTTTGTTGTACCTCGCCGGGTTTGTAAACATTGGACTGCACATCGTCTTGTCGGGCACTGCCGCCTATTACCAAATTGTGGTGCGCCGATATAGACACGGTTTGTTCCAATGAAACCTCGCGAGAATTGAGTTTCACTTCGGGCACAATGGCCGTTTCCAGATCGAGAATGGCGGGTTGCTCCCGGTTCCAGTAAACCCGAACATGGGTATTGCGCCGATTTAAATCTGCTCGCAAATATCCCGTGGTGCCATCGTAGAAAGCCTGTGAAACACCCACGGCAAATTGGGTTTGATAGTCACTTAGCCCGCCTGATAAACGCAGCCTTGTGTTGCCGGGCAGTTCGGTGTCTATCAGACCGTGAAATTTTCGCACATGTGATGCGCGCTGTCCGGCATTTTCAAATTGATGGGTTGTGCGATATTCGGCTCCTACGAGATAACGAATGTGCGCCTGGCGTTGTCCATAGGCCAGATCAAACAAATGGGTTTGTCGTTCACCGGCGGCATATCGCACGGTTCCGCCATTTAATTGTTCGGGTGTTTTGGTAATGATATTAATGACCCCGTTGAGTGCATTGGCCCCATAAAGAGCAGACGCTGGGCCCAGTACCACTTCAATGCGATCAATGGTGTTCCACACCACCGGTATGCCTTCCCAAAAGGTAGAATCAAAAGGGCCGTTTAATGCCGGTTTGCCATCAAGCAATACCAGTGTGCGGTTATTGAGGGACTTGTTTAATCCGCGAATGCTCACCTCGCCATAAAATGTGCGTGTGGACATCACATCAACTCCTGGCACCAATCGCAGGGCATCCCACAGGGTTTGCACACCCATTTGCGCCAGATCTTCGCTAGAAATGACATAGATCGTTGCTGGGGCCTGGCGAACCGACAGGGGCAATCGCGAAGCCGTGATTGTGCGAATGGCTTCGGCTTCAATGGCAAAAAAATCAAAAATATCGGTTTCTTCGCCCAATGCTGGAATGACCAGGACCATTATCCAGCACAGAGTAACCAACCCTCTTAATCCAAGCCTCATTGTAATTCTCCTCCACTGCGTTCAAGAGCTGGTCGATCAATGATCATTCCTGCATCGGTCGCAGCAGACAAACTCACGCGAAAAATCACTTTTTCAGGATATACAACCGCAGCTACCTTTTCTCCCGATAATACGCGTTTAACAACCAGCCCTGCAGTTCGACCAATTTCTTCAAAACCACAGGCCACCGATGCCACAGCCCCTTTATCAACCAGCCCGCCGCTTGGCACATATAAAGGCACATCGTTGGATCGCGAAAAGGTTCGAAACAATTCGAAACTTTGTGCATTAATCAACACGGGATCGGGGGGCAACCACACTCCATTGATGTGGCTGTGCAACATCTGACGCAACCCTTCGGGTAAATCGTCAAGGCTGTGCACATGTTCGGCAACAATTACAATGCCCCATTGCTGAGCGGCCTGCTTGAGTGCATTGACATACAACAACTGGGCATCGGATGCCCAAAATATGCCCAATCGGGTTAAATTAGGTTGCAACAGTTTTAACCGAGAAATGACATCTGTTGCAGGAGGCAACATGGTGACTTTTATCGCTTCGCCTCGTTTTTCGCGCTCATCCAAATTCACACCGGGTGCCAGGCAATAAACCACCAGCGTTCCTGCCGGGTAGGAAGACAATGCGGCTTTGCCACCAAAAGCCACCACCACCCGTGTGACAGTGGGTGCATGTGAAGCCTCATCGCTCAAATTGATTCGGCGAATTGGCGCACCATAAGCTGTCTGAAAAGCCTCAAAAGCCTTTTCATAGGGTTCGATGCTGGCACTTAATATGGCTGTCACTTCCTGGCCAGCGCATGGCACAGAGCTAAGTGCACATGCAAACAGGGCAACAGCCTTAAAAAGCCGATTTAAAAGAAGGATCATCTGGATAGCGATTAAAAGCGAATGGGTTTTGTGATGATTGTTCGCTCTAAAATCCCGCGCTACGCGCGGGGATCCAAAGGCTCACGGAAAACGTCGATGCTCCGCATCCTTTCCGTTCGACCTTCGGCCGAGACATAAAGCCACCAGCTTTCGCAGGTGGTCGTTTAGTGCCCAATAAATCTACAAAAAAGTTGGAAGAATCCGTTACATAATTGGTGTGCCGTCAAATTTTTTTAGAATGAGCAAAAATGAAACCACGGCTTTTTTTGAAAAATAAAATTTTCTCAAAAGCATTAATCATTTGTGCCACAAAAAATTACAAACAATTATAAGAATGGATATCAAAATCCCCATAGTGCCACAAAAGGCGCAAATTCGCCAGTGCCAAAAAAGAAAAGGCCGCACTTCAGACATGCGGCTTAGAGAATGGGCAGGCACACAGGTCTGTCCTTATATGATGGTTTACAAGCAGACACACGGGTCTGCGCCAACTTGGGACTCGTCCAAAAAATAGACGAATGGGCGAATTGCAGATTTGTCATAAACCGGAAAGTTATTTCTGGATGAACCCTTAAATACCCGGTCGCATGCCTGTGCCGTAGCCTGTTAATTCCACATATCCTTTTCCAACCTGTTTTCCGTCCAAATCTCTGACAGATACAGCGCCCTCCCAATAAAACAACCTTTCAATCCGTGAACCACGGTTTTCCTGGTTAGCCATCATGGCAATAACCTGCCACACCTGTCCATTTATTTGCACCTGCCATGTTGTTGGATATTGCGCATGCGTATTTGGGCTTTTCCAGTAGGTTGTTGCACGCACATCAAAATCGCCACGCGACAAATGGTGCACCCGTCCTTCAGCATCACTCCATGTGCCGCGTGCATAATCTGTCGCACCTGTGGAATCGCGCAATATATACAACATCACGTCGCGCCCATCGTTTAGTTGCAAGCTGAACCAATCCCATCCCGTTTGATGGTCGCCCAATTGATTCGAGCCAAATTCTTTGTCCATCCAGCTTGCACCTGTCACAACCGCTGTTTCACCGCCTACCGTCAGTTTGCCCTGGGTTTTCAACCGGGTAAAACTGTAATACTGGCTGGCGGCATTGTCGCTTTTGCCTTTGCGACTATATCCGTTTGGCCCTTGCAGAATTAATGGTTTTTGGGGATATGTCTGCAACTCAAATGCCATGTCTTGAGCATTGTCTGCCATTGAAAAATCAAATGCAACGCCATTCCATTGCAATGTCCATTTTTTGGCAGTGCCCGTTGGACCCCGGCTCCAGGCAATTAATGTATCGGGAAACACGCCGAAGCCACCCAGCAGGGGGGTTGTTCGATACAGTACCTCGCTAAACACATGGGTGGTGTCGTTCAGATTGCTGATTGCCGCATGGCCCATGATCAACTGATTGGTTGCCCACTCCGAATTCAGTTCGGATTTTTGGGGCATTAATCCCACGCGAAAAAAAGTAAACTGATACCCAAATTTTTGGCCCGTTGCCGTTTCCAAATGCCCGGTAAAGTACCACCACTCGGTTTTATATTCTGTTCGCGCCCAGTGATCTTGTGGAAATGACCACGGATAATGGGGTTGTGCGGTGCGCCATTCTTCGGCAAAAAGCGGGGATGCAATAACCATTGAAATAAGAATAACAGTCTGGAACATTCCAAACCCCTGTTGCGGAAAATCACGTCTGTCTTGCATGTTGATCGAGTGATAAAATCTTAAATTGGCCCGACCTGAAATCGGTTCATAGACAGATATACAGGACTACCCCTACACATCTTCCCGTCGCAATTCGGTTGCTGGTGTGCGGCTGGCTTTGAGTGCCGGATACAGGCTGACCAGCATTGCCGCACCCAAAATGATTGCCCCCTGTTGTATGAGTGCTTCCCACGGCCAATACACCTGAATTGTCCAGCCAAAATAGGCCCGGTTAATGACAAAAATCAACACCATGGCCAGCGAAATTCCCCCTGCTGTGCCCATTGCCAAACCCAGCAAGCCCATGCCCAAACCTTTGCCCAGAAACAAAAAAAACACCTGTTCCCTGGTGCTGCCCAGTGCCCGATACAAAGCCAGTTCTGACATCTGTTCTCGGGCCAGTACCAGAAGCATTAGGGCAATGCCACAAACCGCAATGGCCAAACCGATGTTCTGCAACAGCCTGGTTACGGCAAATGTTTGATCAAATATGTCCATCGCTTCATGACGCAAGCGCCGGTTGCTGCGAATTTCAAGAGGGGCGGTTGAAAATTGCGCCCGCAAATCATCCACCACTTCTTCGGCATTCAGCCCTGGTTTTAAATACAATGCCACACTGTTTACCGGCCCAGCTCCCCAGTGTGTTTGCAGGGTGTGCAAATCCATGATCACAGCACCGCCTTGTGCGTTATAATCGCAATATACCCCGGCAATGGGAAAAAGATGCAAGCCGTTTGACACATAAATTGCCACGTTATCACCGGGCCACAAATTTTGTTTGCGCGCCAGCGTTTCACCAATCAAAACAGCGCCTTCTTTTTGTACCCGGTTATAGGCTGTGCGGGCATCTCCTGAGAGCAGTGTAAACCGAGTTGTGCCACCTGGCAATCCCATATCTATTCCGGCCAGCGCAATGCGTTGATCGCCGGGTATGTAGGCTGTAAACCCGCGCAACCGGTCTATTGCTTTTACACTGGGATGGGTTTGCAAAGCGGCAATAAACTGATCGTCGAGAAAAGCCTCGTCACCCTGTCCGCGCCACGAAGCTGGCGACACATAAATGTCGGCCTGTATGGTTGTTTGTATCCACACTTGTAATGTTTGGCGAAAACTGCCGATCATCAGTGTGATGCCCACCAGCATACTCACTGCAATGCCTAAAGCCGCAACGGCAAATGCCGTGGTTTGCAATCGGGTGCCCAAACTCTTCACACTGTATTGGAACCCAAAATTCCGCACCCGAATCCACCCTGTTATTTTTTGAATCATAAGAGGGGTCATCAGCGGCAACCCGATCAACACACTCAGTGCCAGAACAAAACCCGCATGTTGCCAAAACCGCCCAATGATCCCATACCAGATACCCACCCCTGAGAGCAAAACCAGCCCCCCTATGCTCAAGTGCGGGGCCAATGACCCGATTTTTTCGTGAAGGGTAAATGCCGATAACAACGTGCGGGTATCTTTGCGACTCATATCCAGAGCAGGGATTAACGCACCAGTTATTGCACCGCCGATGCCTATGAGTGCCGCCAGCCCAAACAGCCAATAGGGCAATTCAAGTTCATGTATTTCTTCTAATAAATACAAATTGGTCAGCGCTGTACTGACGACTTCCACATTGGCTTTGGCACCCCAATAACCCATTGGCAAACCAAACAGAACCCCCAGGCCACCCAACAAAACCACCTCACCCATGATCAGGCCAAATACCTGTATTCGCGATGCCCCAATAGATCGCAACATGCCAAACTCAGCCCGTCGGCGCACCAGAGATGCCTGTGTGCTGCTATAGACCAGAAACAACCCCACGAACAAACTGATCAAACTCAAGGCCGTTAAATTCAATCGGAACGCCGACAACAACCCGGCTGTTTGTCGCGACCGCTGTTCCGGGTTTACAACCTGAACCGATAGGCCCAATTTTTCCTGTAAACGCGCTCGCACATGGTTTGCATCCACTCCTTTTTTTACCACCACGTCGATCTGGTGAATGTGGCCCACGCGCCCAAGCAGATGCTGTGCTTGAGCAATGTCCATGACCACCATTTTGGGACTTGCCAATGGGCTTACTTTTTGAAAGTCAACCAGCGCTCCCACATGCAGCCATATCACACGAGATCCGCTGTAAACCTGAACCGAATCACCCAGGGCCCACCCCATCTGCTTGGCCAGTGTGGGTGTAAATGCCGCCCAGCCCGGTTTGGACAGGGCATCTGACCATTCGGACGGTTCACCCTGCCAGGGCACGCGCACCGGGGCAAAAAAATCCACGCCGATGATTTCCAGAAAAAACCGTTCGCGATTGGATAGTGCCGCGCTTACCCGATACAATGGCCAGGCCGACTGCACACCCGGTTCGGCCAGCACAGCCACATATAACGATTCGGGCAAGGTGGGTGTGCGCCCCAATACGCTGAAATCGGCATCACCACTTACCGCGTGCATGCTGCCTTCAAAGGCCGCCAGTGCATTGCGGTTGATGATCTGCATCGACAGCACCGCCGCCACACCCAAAGCCACGCCCAGAACGGTGAGCAAAAACAGGCTGCGGCCTGCACGAAAATGTGCGACATAGGCTTTGAAGAAGTAGTGAATCAATAGGCCACCATTCAGAATTTATTTTTTATGCCTTCGGCGACCAGTGGGTGTCATAAATGACACCCCTACAGATCGGCTTACAGATTGGTGAATCAATTGTAGAGACACCATTTATGGTGTCGTTGGCAAAAAGGCCGCCCTTCAAGTGCCAGGGAGGCTGATTTTCCGCGAATATCTCCACGGGATGCTCATAAGCAGATGGCCTGTCAACGATGGCGGTGTTTTGCAATGTGTAGCGAAACGGAATGGCGCGGAAAATTTTCCTGTATCGCATGTTTTGGGCATTGAAAGTGTTTATACCCTGTAAAGATGAGATAAAACTGTAACCCCTCATGAGGGAATGGACAATTCCCCACTGTGGATTTCCCAGATAACATCGGCCAGTTTTGCAAATTCCCGGCTGTGTGTGACAAATACCAGTGTGGTTCCATTTTCATCGGCCAGCGACAACAACAAATCCATGACCCGACGTCCATTTTCATCGTCGAGATTGCCCGTGGGCTCATCGGCCAGCAGCACTTTGGGTTTGCGCAACAGCGCCCGACAAATCGCCACCCGTTGCATTTCCCCACCTGACAATTTTTGCACGGGATCGCGCACCCGGTCTGCCAATCCAACACGATGGAGCAAATCTACCACGCGTTGTTCCATCTGTGGGGTGCGATCTCCTGCGATCATCGCTGGAAGGGCCACGTTGTCGCTTACGGACAGATGGGGCAACAGGTGAAAAAATTGAAAAATCAATCCAACCTGGTTTCGGCGAATTCGCGTGCGGTCGCCTTCTGATACGGCACTTAAATCCTGGCCCATCACACACACGTTGCCGGTGGTGGGCACATCAATGCCTGCCGATAAGTGCAAGAGGGTTGATTTGCCACTGCCGCTGCGTCCCACAATGGCCACTTTTTTCCCCTGGGGCACAACAAACGACACATCGCGCAGGGCATATCGGCTGCCGCTGCCAAATGTTTCGTAAACTTTTGAGACGCCGTCAAACGATAGAGCCGATGTCATCATGTGTGTCCTGGTTTTGCGTATGAATCAGCAATTATCCGCATGTGTTTTGAACCGCATACAAAGTAATGAAAACGCACCA
Source organism: Candidatus Latescibacterota bacterium (assembly GCA_964200925.1). Classification (GTDB taxonomy): domain Bacteria; phylum Latescibacterota; class UBA2968; order UBA2968; family UBA2968; genus CAXNEV01. Next base: position 19,764 of record CAXNEV010000001.1, read on the forward strand.
AAAAACAAGGTGATGCACCTTGAAAATGCTTGCCGCCTGATGCTTGCACACCTAAATTGCGGCAACTCGTTATTCAATATGGGCTGACAAAGCTCCCTGAAGTCCCCTTTAAAAACGTATCTTTTATCACATTTTTGTATGCCTTCGGCGACCTACTTTTGTAACGACACAAAAGTAGGCAAAAAGTCGTTCCCTCAAACGCCGGGAGGGCTGATTTTCCGCGAATATCCCCATAGGATGCATTCGATAAGATGGCCTATCAAGCTCAGAAGTGTTTCAAAGTATGTTGCGATGGGAATCGCGCGGAAAATCCGTTCCTGTATCGCGTGTTTATTGACGGTGAGCATTGCAGGTGTGTATATCCTGTAATGATGTGATAAAACGTAGTTCTAAAAAGGGGAAATGACTGTTTGTATGTAATCTGAAAAACTCACAATTTTTTATGCTTGAGTGCTTATTTCTTGAAAAGAGCGTCCTATGACCCTTGATCATTTGCTCGATGTGACTCGCACCACGATGCAAAACGCCAAATACTGCATTCTGGCAACACAAGGCGACACCCGGATCAATGCCCGCGTGTTACAACCTTTTGATCCGCAATCCGATTGGACCATTTTTTTTGGCACCCGCTCCGATTCGCGCAAGGTTGTTGACATTCAGCAAAACCCGAACACAACCCTGCTTTATTATGACCACGACGACATTGGTTATGTGTCGCTTCAGGGAACGGCAAAAATTGTTGATGACCCTGTTATGCGCCAACAATACTGGAATGCCAATTGGCGCATCTATTTTCCCAAAGGGCCAGATGAAGATTATACCCTTATTCAATTTGTGCCCGACCGCCTTGAGGTGCTCAGTTTTGGCCATGGTGTGACGCCCGAACCTTATGGCCTCAAACCCGCTGTGCTGATTCGCAATCAGGGCGACTGGCAAATCGCATCGCCCGATTCAAAATAAGGAGTTTGAACGATATGTCCGATTGGAAAACCCGCCCCTGGGATGGCAGCCCGGTTCGCTATCCCGACTCTGCCATAGAAATTCTCGACAGGCGTTTTCAAAAATACACGATTGGCAATGCCGCTGTGGATCGCCTTTGCACCGGATTGCGCTGGGGCGAAGGCCCGGTTTGGTTTGGCGATGCACGGTGTCTTCTGTTTAGCGATATTCCGCACAACCGCATGATGCGATGGAATGAAGAAGATGGCAGTTTGAGCGTGTATCGCAAGCCGTCGAATTTTTGCAATGGCAACACCCGCGACCGCCAGGGCCGTCTCATTACCTGTGAACACGATACCCGCCGGGTTGTGCGCACCGAATACGATGGCTCAATAACTGTGCTTGTTGATCACTTTGACGGCAAACCGCTCAATGCGCCCAACGATGTTGTTGTCAAATCCGATGACAGCATCTGGTTCACCGATCCCGGCTACGGCATTATGCTCGACTACGAAGGCCACAAGGCCCCGTATGAATTGCCGACCAACGTTTATCGTCTCGATCCCAAAACCGGCAAAACCACCGTTGTGGTTGATGATTTTGTGCGCCCCAATGGACTGTGTTTTTCGCCCGATGAAAAAAAGCTCTACATCACCGACACCGGTGCATCCCACGGGCTGGGTGGCCCGGCGCATATTCGCGTTTTTGATGTGAAAACCAACAAACTCAACAAGGGCAAAATTTTTGCCGATATGGCCCCTGGGTTTGCCGATGGCATTCGCTGTGATATGGATGGCAACCTCTGGTCGAGTTCCGGTTGGGGCAAACCCGAAGACGACGGCGTTAAAATCTTCGCACCCGATGCTGACATCATTGGCAAAATTCACCTGCCCGAACCCTGCTCCAACCTGTGTTTTGGTGGTCAAAAGAAAAACCGCCTGTTTATGACCGGCGGAATGTGTCTTTACGCGCTTTATGTGGCAGCCTCAGGGGCACAGATGCCGTAGTTATAGGAAATGCCAACCAATTCTCCAAAGGCAGCGGTGCCGTCCTGACACCGCAAAACCATGCTTAACGGAGTCTATATGGAAAACATACAGAACAAACCTCTGGTTTTAGGAGATGACGTGACCTTTGGACTCGGAGAGATCACTCTCTTCACTTCTCCAGGTACATTCCCGATTACACCAGCAAGCCGTATCTCAATTTTTGCTGAGGTAACGAAGAGGCACTGTTGATTGACAGCATCAGCAAATACTTTGCATAAAGAGAATCTTTTGGAACGACAACGGGCAAAACCGAAACCCACACAAACGGCTGAAGAGGCAACAATACAAAAAACAATAGAACCATCTGTGAGCTTATTAACATGATCCACAACTACTTTCTCATTGCCATGCGCAATCTGTTGCGGCAAAAGCGCTACGCGTTTATCAATCTTTTTGGTCTGGCCATTGGACTGTCGTGCTGTGTGATTGCGCTGGTGATCATTCACCACGAATACAGCTATGACCGGTTTCACCCGCAGGCCGACCGCATTTACCGCGTTTTGCGCGAGCGCAGCAGCAACGATGACACACAGGTGCGCTGGCTCACCGATGGGGCACTGGCACGCGCCCTTGAAGCAGAGATTCCCGAAGTGGCACATGCCACCAAAAACCGCATTTATCCCGTTGTGGTGCGCCACAAAGACCATGCGCTCGAACTCGAACAGGGTCAGATCGATGAGAATTTTTTTGCGGTTTTTAATTTCCCATTTGTCACTGGCAACGCCGATCTGCTCAAACAGCCCTATCACATTGCCATCACGCAGGAGGCCGCAAAGCGCCTGTTTGGACAGGTCGATCCCGTTGGACAAACTGTTACTCTGCAAGAGCGCTATTACGGCGGCGATTATACCATTGTGGCCATTTTGAAAAACCCACCTGTACCCTCTTCCATTCAGTTTGATTTGTTACACATGACCAATGGCCGCACCGAAGAAGCCAACCTCGATTGGAACGGCTGGCAAAGCCGGGTGCAGCAGGCGGGCATCGAAACGTTTGTGTTGTTTCGCGAAGGTGTTGATACTCAGATTCTCGAAACCAAAATATCGGGCATTATTGAACGCCACATGGGTTTGGATGTGCGCAAAAATTTGAGCTATAGGTTGCAACCTCTCTTGCGGTTGCACCTGTATGGCCTGCGCGATTACAACCTGTCTTCGAGCGGCAGTATCGATACGCTTTATCTGTTTGCGGGCATTGCGCTGCTTGTGCTCATTATTGCCAGCATCAATTTTGTGAATTTATCTACGGCTCGTTCTGCTGGGCGCGCGCGCGAAGTGGGTTTGCGCAAAGTGATTGGTGCCAATCGCGGTCAGCTCATCGGTCAATTTTTGGGAGAATCGATTTTTCTGGCCCTGCTGTCGCTTCTTTTTGCCATTGCGTTAGCACAACTGGCATTGCCCTATCTCAATTCTTTAACGGGCATCGCTGTGGTGCTTGATACCGATGTTCTCATCACCCTGCTTCCCATTTTGTTTGCGTTTACCCTGATCGTTGGGCTGATCGCAGGTTTTTATCCTGCGCTTTATCTGTCGGCCTTTCAACCTGCCTTCGTCCTTACAGGCACTCTGGGATCATCAAACAGCCATTTTCGGCAGGTTCTTGTGATTACCCAATTTGCCCTGGCCATTCTGTTGATGGTTGGCACCGATGTGGTTTATCGCCAGCTCACATTTATTCAAACCAAAAACCTCGGTTTTGATCGCGAACACGTTGTGCTTTTGCCCATGTTTGCCATGGATCGCGAAAGCAAAACCAACAACGATGCATGGCTGGTGGGCCGTTACAACCTGGTCAAACAAACGTTTCTTGAAAACCCTGGCGTTGGTGCCGCATCGGCTTTTCGCTTTTTGCCCGGACGCGACGGCGGCGGATTTGTTCGCATTGTCAAACCCGAAGGTCACGACAATATCGAATGGCGCATGCCCGTTCAAGAAATCGACGAAAGCTTTTTTGAAACCCTCGGTGTGCCACTGTTATCTGGGCGCACGTTTTCACCCGATATTGAACACGACCGCACCCATGCGTATATTCTCAACAAAACCGCTGTTGAAGCGCTGGGCTGGACGGTTGAAAATGCCGTGGGCCGCCGTTTTGGCCGCGACCGTTCCGAAGACGATGCCAATGGCACAGTCATTGGCGTGGTTGATGATTTTCACTATGCATCGCTGCGCGATCACATTGAACCTGCCGCATTTACCTATCGCCAGTGGTTTTTCAATTATCTGGCTCTGCGCGTGCGCGACTTTTCCAATACCCGCCCATTTCTCGAACAAACATGGGCCAAATGGATGGCTCCCAATCAGCCTTTCACGTTTGGCTTTCTCGATGATGAAATAGATGCTATTTACCGATCGGAGCGCCAGCAGGCCAAAATTGTTACCCTTTTTGCCGGGCTGGCCATTTTGCTGGCTTGTTTGGGGCTGTTTGGTCTGGCAGCTTTTACCGCAGAACGCCGTATGCGTGAAATCGGCATTCGCAAAGTCCTCGGTGCATCGAGCATGAGCATTGTGGTCCTACTTTCTCAGGACTTTGTCAAATATGTGGCGCTGGCCAATTTTATTGCCTGGCCCATTGCCTATTATCTTGCAGATCAATGGCTTCAGAATTTTGCCTATCACATTTCGCTTGGTTTCGGGTCTTTTCTGCTGGCTGGGTTGCTCGCCTTTTTCATTGCGCTCATCACTGTTAGCCTGCAATCCCTCAAAGCCGCACACACCAATCCCGTTGATACGTTAAGACATGAATAATTGCGAGGTGTTCCCATGTTTCTCATGCTGCTCATTGTCACGCTGCTTATATCCACGCTGGTCTCCTTTATTGCGGCCCGTGCTTTTGACAAACCCGTCAAAGGCATTCTCAACCGGCTCATTGCCGACGATATTGTCGGAGCATGGGTACGCTACATGACCTTTGCGATATACGTGGTGGGCATATCAGGCGGGGTGCGCATTTATTCGTTGGAGCGCTACATTTTGCCCTCACACCAACCGCGCATGGAAGGTGTGGAGCCCAGTGAAATCAAACCGATTGAATTGACTCCTGATCGCTGGGTGCTCGAAATTTACCGCACGATCATCGAATCCCTCCAATCCATTGCCTGGATGTTGCTCGTTTTTTTTGTGGTCTCACTGGGCATGTATGTTGTGTTGCACGTTTTTGAAATGCGGCGCACCCCACCAGCATCAAAAACGTGATTCTTGCAATGGTGTAACTTCCACCGCAGAAGAAGGCACCATTGTTACCGTAAAACTTCCACAACAAACCCAAACATAAAACGGGTCACTGAAAAATCAGCGACCCGTTTTTTAAGTCCAAAATTAAACCCACATCAGAGTTTCACAATCTGCCCCGCTCGCAACTTCACCGTCTTTTTGCCTGCCTTTACCGATGCGGATGCCTTTCCAACATTGTTGACCATGATGCCATTGGCCGATGCGACAACTTCGATCTGGCCTGTTACTTCCAGCAGTGTTAAGGCTTTTTTCAACACGGCCTGTCCCGGTTGCAAAGTCAACGGATAGGTTACTGTTTGATCTGAAATTTGTGTTGTCCCGTCAAAGATCGGCACGGTTGTGAGATTTTTGCGTTTGGCGCGCAATGTGGCGCGAACCGTCTTCTGTTCAAAATTGGCCACTGCAAGATGATTGCTGCCGATCAACCCTATACAGCCTTGTGTTCCGGACAATTCGGTCAATGTGGTCGTCGCTGTTTTTTTTGCCGATTGGTTTGGGGCAATTAACGCTGTTAACTGCGCAATTGTTTCCCCTGCTTTTACGCGTTTGGGGCCTGCGAATCGGCTCAAAAACAAATCGTCGGCGATTGCCCACCAGGGGTTGAAATAGTGCCGGTTGTGATACACCGTTTCCCCTGTTCCGCAAAATACAATGCCCAACCGACCATCTACATTTATCCATGCGGGATGATCGTATGTTTTGATGATGTCGCTGTTTTGGTCGGCACTTACAAAGCCTTCAAACCGGTTTGATCCACCGGGTGTTGAAATGATGCGAAATCCATTGCAATTGTCGGGTATGGCTTTAAAATTTTCATTCACAATCCGCAAAAAGCCCTGCGACACATTGCTCACGGTCACGGGTTCTTGTGCCACCCACCGCTCAAATGACAAACTTACCCCATCGGGCAAACTGGCATAGAGCACCTCTTGCCGCACCGATCCCTGTGCCCGGTTCATCACGAGGGCCGCTGCAAACCCATCTTGTTGTGTGTCCACACTCACCGACACTTCATCCTGACTGTCGGGTCGATCTTTCACGGTTACACGCCCCAACCACGAGTGGGATGCCGGGGCCACGGTTTGAATGCCGTCGGAATTCAATGGCAGTACCATCTGGCAATTTCGCCAGGCAAAAGACGTTTGCCCTTTTGTGTGGCGTTGAAACACAAATCCAGAATGGGCATATACCTTTACTCCGCGCAACTTCTTTTCCAATTCTGCATCTGGTGTCGGTTTTGGGCCATCGCCCTGAAAACGATGCAGCAAATAGGCATAGGCTGGCCCGGCGATCACACACTCGCGGATAATCATGGGGTCCTGCACATCGTGGCATACTTCGGCAACTTTGGGATCGTACATGCGCCCATCATTGCTGTTTTGACGACCTTCGAGTGTTTCAAGCGCCCATAACTCAATGCGGGCCGCATCGGCATCTTTCAACAATACCGAAGCCGCTGCATGCGTTGTTGTGCCCGGATCGGTGAACAAATAGGGCCAGTCCATGCCTTGCACCGGGTGCATGGATCCCGTGCGGTCTGTGGTCAATTTTAACTGATCGTAAATTTTTCGCCGATTGAAAATCGCGTGTTCGGGGATGGGTGCGCCATAGGCCCCGTAAATCACACCCAGCGTTCCTGTAAATCCCACAGAAGACGCTGTATAACTGGGATGTACCATGCCGTGATTTTCGGCCATATAATCGGGCAATGTGGTAAAAATTTCCTCTGTTAATTGCGCCACGGTTTTGCCTTCGGCAAATACCCGGTGATCCTTTGTGTCTTGCGGTGTGGTTGCTGTTGAAAACATCCATCGGCGAGCCGTTGCCGCCCATGTTGCGGCCTCAGGTGCTTTTTCAAGGAGTCGTTCCACCGATGCCAGTCCGCACGATGTCCACCCGTTTTCTTCCATCTGCGTGTTGCGATATACCCCGGTTTTGGGTGTCATTTCGCCAAAGCGCGATGCATAATCGGCATGAACGGTGGCTATCAGGTTCCAGGTTTCTTCATCTACCATCTCTCACAACAGCAATGCTGCAACCGCCAGTCCTGATACGGTTGTGCCACACTGGCTTTCGCGGAAAAACCCCTTGCCGCGTTCGCCCCATTTGGTGCCAAAATTCTCCGACCGTCCCAGCCCTTTTTCTGGCCGTACACAATCGGCTGGCCCTGAATCATGGGTAAAACACAAAAAACGAATTGCTTTCAGGGCCATTTTTTGCAGATCTTCACGCGAACACCCTCCCATTTTTTCATCGTAGTCGGGTGAACTCGCCGCTGCCGCAAAGGTTAAGGCTCCGGCAATGGATTCAATGCCATACCAGTGGCATCCGCCCAAAAAGTGCCCGCAATTGGATCGCACGGGCCAATCGGCAAAATAATGCACGCCCACTGGAATCCATTTTTCGAGTACTTTCAAATACCGTCGGCTCAATGCCGTTTCGGGTTTTAGCGTTTTGTTGCGCAATGCCGTCATGATTTCCTGCACATTCGTCTGCACGTTCTGCCTCCTGAAAAAACACCCATAAAAGAAAAACACCACAACCCACATGTTCAAAGGTATTTCAACTCATGCGCATAACGCAAATGAATTCTGTATCCGTATCAATAAAAAAGCTCTGCTGTTCAATCGCAGCAGAGCTTATAGAGAATTTGATA
>CAXNEV010000002.1:0-25543 GCA_964200925.1 Candidatus Latescibacterota bacterium
TTTGCAAATTGGGAAATTATTATATCCAGATGGGTCAGGCAGACAGCGCACAGAATATTTTTGAACAGGCAAACAAACTGGTGCCCAATATGCCAGAAGCGCTTGTGGGATTGGGGCGCGTGTTTATGGATTTGAAATTTCGCCCGAAAAAGGCATTGGGGTATTTTGAAAATGCAGAAGAAGCCGATTCGATCTCTGCCGATATACAGGGTTTGTTGGGGCGTGCCTATCTGGATGCCGGACAAACAGACCGCGCTGAAAGGGCGGCCATTCGCGCCTTGAAAATAGATCCCAAGTATGCTCCTGCTTATTTGTTGCGGGCGCAAATTTATCAAAAACAAAACAACACAGAAGCCGCACTGGGGTATTTTGAAAAATATCTCGAATTTGAGCCTGAAGATCACACCCCTGTGGTGGGGTTTTTGATGGGGTTTCTCAAAGAGAAGGATTTTGTACATGTCCAGAAAATTGCTTCTCGCATGAAAGGAATCGCGGCCTATCCTTTGTTGGCACAGGTGCGCCAGCACTGGGGAGACCACGAAGGCGCATTTGCCTATTTTGATGCTTATATCAAGACTCTGCCCGAAAAGGAACAGGCTTTTTTTTATGATATTTCGCTGGTGGGCACATCACAAGAAGTGACCGCGTATCAGACGGTGACACCTGAAAACAAGGAAGTTTTTTTAAATTCTTTCTGGCTGAAAAAAGACCCGTTTAAAACCTCTGGCGGAACGATGCGCCGGGCCGAGCACTATCGGCGGGTGTGGTATTCCCGCACGTTTTATGGCAAAAAAAAGTGGCCCTGGGATCGGCGAGGGGATGTGTACATTCGTTATGGCGAACCCGATTATCAATCGAACTGGCGCGAGATGAATGCCAAAGTGCCGCTCAAAGTACAGCGCGTGCAAGAACAAATGGCTTTTCAGCTTTATGGCCGTCGCGGGCTGGATGTCAATTATGTGGGGCCGGTTTTCCCCATCCGCACCGAACGCGACGATCCCAAACAGAATCGTCCCCTGGATGATCCGGGTTTTGTCGAGGTGGGATTGCTCAGTTGGAAACCCATTACAGTGGGCAGTGAATGGGCGGCTGTGCCGTGGGAGGTGTGGGTTTATGCCGATGTGGAAAACGGTTTGGAAGTGGCTTTTACCGATGAATTTCACACCGGAAATTATGGGTATGCCCCCGTGCCCAATTTAACACTTGAAGAGATTCGCCAGATTGCTGATTACGATCGGGGATCTCCGCTGACTTTTGTGCAGCGCATGACATCGTTTTCTCCGGCAAGCCGGGTGGCCTCTGTGGCCAGCAAAATGCCTGAGCGCTATGATATATCAGGCCTTGAACCCCTCAATTTTTATTATGACCCCTTGGCTTTTCGCGGTCGAAATGGCAAAACCCAATTGCAAATTGATTTTGGCCTGCCCGTGGATGCGGTTTTTTTGTCGGGAGATCCATCGGATACCACGGTTTTGGTTGAGCGCCGCATTGCGTTGATGAATGAGCGCAGCGTTGAGGTGGCTCGCCACAAAAAGGATGTGGCTGTGCCTTTTACATCGGCCATTCGCGGGAAAAATTTGCTGGCGCGCGACCGGGTTCATCTGGAACTGGCCGCGGGATCTTATGAATTGGCCGTGCAGATGTGGCGATTGAATACCGATATTCTCGGCGTGTATCGACAGGCGGTTGACCTCTACGATTTTACAGGCGACGGCCTGATGCTGAGCGATTTGCAGGTGGCGCAAATGATTCACGAAATCGATGAAAAATCAGATCCCAAATTTGCGCGGGGCAAGTGGATGATTGTGACATCGCCTTCGCGCACGTTTTATTCTGGTGATCCGGTTTTTGTGTATTTTGAAATTTACAATTTAAACCGGAATGCATTTGGGGCCACGCGGTATGAAGTGTCATTTACCATTGGGGCCAAAGAGGCCACAACACTCACACAGGCCAAAATTCGCAAAAAAGATGGCGAATCGGTGGCTGTTCAGTATGAACAAACCGGAACAGATACCTGGATTGCCGACTATGTGGAACTCAATGTGGGGCCGGTTCGGCCAGGCCGATATGTTTTGCACATGACTGTGAAAGATCACATCAGCGGGCAAACGGCCAGCCGAGAAGGTGTGTTTCGGGTGGTGGGGCGGTAGTGGCAGGTGCATGGTGATTGCAGGTTGTGCGGCAGGTGGATGCCCATCCCACTTGCCGCATATTTTTTGACAGACAAAGGAATCTGGCATGGAAAACAGTGTTAAATCGCGTTTTTTTCGGGTTTTGTTGATCACTCTTTTTGTGTTTAGTGTTGCAAGGGTGTTGGGATTTGCCTATCAATTTGTGCAAGACAGTTTGCAAATGGATTTTGCCGCTTTTTATACGGCGGGCCAGTCGTGCAAGGCCGGATTATCCCCTTATGTTAATGGGATGGGACAAACCCCACCGGTATGGGACGGATTTGCCCTGTTGCAACACAGCCGGTTTTTGTATCCGCCATTGGCCGCAAGGTTGTTTCAGCCCTTTGCCTATATGCCCTATGGCGTGGCCAAGGGTGTGTGGACCCTGTTGGGTTTGATCTGTTTGGGATATGCGCTCTATCTGGTTATGCGTTCGCTGTGGGGATCGGTGCGTTCACAAGTGGCCCTCTGTGTGGGAATTGCGGCCTGCTGGTTTCATCCGGTGTTGACCCTTTTGGAACGCGGGCAGGTGGATGGGGTAACGCTGTTGTTGCTTGTGCTGTGTGTCATTTTTGCACAAAAAGACAAACGCCGACAACTGGCGGGTGGCGGGTTTTTGGCTCTGGCGACTTTGTTGAAGTTGCACTGTGTTTATTTTTTGCCCTTTTTAATTTTGCGAAAACAATGGAATGTTTTGTTCGGATTTGCCGGAGCAGGGGTTTTATTTGCGCTGTTTTCTTTGGGGATCGACGGGTATGATGTGAACCAGGATTATGTGGTTAAACAGTTGCCTCGCATTGCCGTGTTTGGCGAAGGAGGCACGCGCGATCAGATGATGTCGCGAGAAGTGATCGATCCATACGCGGCCGATTTGCAGGCGGGTTATGCCACAAAAGGCGGGATTCGATATCGGCAAGCGGCGTTTGGATTTGTATCCAGTGCCACGCTGGTGGACGTGGTGGTGCCACAACAGGCCGATGGCACGCGGACTTCCAACCCGTCTTCTGTTTCGCTGGGATTGTTGGTGGTTTTTGGGGGGGCTGTTTTGATCTGGTTGCAAAAGGCAGGGATGGATCGCCGTGGCGGATTTTTGGATATCTGGATTGTATATGTAACGATGACAACCCTTGTACTGCTGGTGTCACCCACGTCCTGGGTGATGAATGTGGTGTGGGTATTGCCTGGTCTGTGTGTGTTGATCAAATACTGGGAAGAAAACATGGCCGGAGCGATTTCCCCCTTTTATATGTGTGTGCTGGGGCTGTTGTTGGCGGCTTTACCCGATCATTACAGTTTTTATCTGCTGATGCCTTATGGCGAAATTTGGCTGGAATACAAATATGTGATTGCCGAAGGGCTGCTGCTGATCGGGTTGTTGGGAATGGTGCCAGACAGGAAAATGGCCCAGTCTGGCAAACCGTCTGGCAAACGATAAACAGAGGGCAGGGTGTGCGGGGAAGGTTGTGCTTGACAGGGGTGTTTGTCGTGTGTTATGATTCCTCGTATGGATTGTATTAACGGGAGATTGTGAGATGGCTGTACAAGATCAGAAAGTTTTTTTTGAAGATCAGGGATATCTGGTGGTCGAAGGGATTTTGTCTTCACAGGAACTGGCTGATTGTGAAGCAGAGATAGATCGTTTGCACCATCTGTCTGCCGAATGGGAAAAGAGCGGCGATGATCGTTTACGCAATTTCCAGCGCGAGCCTTATGCCAAAGACAAACAGCAGCACAATGGCTTGCCTGTGTTGCGCAAAATTGAACAGACGCGAGATTTTTCAGTTGTGTTTCAAAAATTGGCCGAACATCCCAAACTGGTGCCGGTTGTGCAAGCATTGATTGGGCCAGATTTGTTGTTGTTTCGCAGCACATTGATGTTAAAACCCGCTTTTCACGGGTCAGCGCATGCATGGCATCAAGATTCGGCCTACTGGCCAATGGAACCGCCTACACTGGTGACAGTGAGCATTGCCCTGACAGATTCCCATGCCGATAATGGTTGTATTCAGGTGATTCCCAAAAGCCACACGTGGGGCATGCAGGAATGGGGGCGCATTTGGCGGGATAAAAATGAGGCCATGACAGACCGCAAAGATCTTGATACATCAACTGCTATTCCCGTGCCTTTAAAAGCGGGCAGTGCGTTGCTGTTTCACAGTTTGGCCGTGCATGGCTCTGGGCCAAACGATTCGCCACTGCCCAGACACACGGCATTGTATGCGTATTTTCCGCCAACGGTGAAATACACAGCCCGTGGCAAGGAAGCGCGCACGTTTCCTGTGATTGCGGGTTTAAACGGTCAAAAAACGGTGACACTCGTGGCTGATGGTTAAAAATGCGTTTGCACGTTTGCACGTTAACACGTTCCAGCCCACCCCACCAGAATCGTATCGCATGGTTTATAAGATGTTAACGTTCCAACGTTCTAACGTGTTTTCATGTCCATCGTCAGTTTTTCCCTTATTCCAAATCTTTATCTGAATATCTATAGTTTGTGTGGTCAAGAACATGAAGGTGTTGGTTGATGAAGGTTGGCGTTTCATCTGGTTCAGTTCACCTCAGATGCCATTTGAACTATCTGAGGCTGATACTTCTGTGTAGCGGGGTAACGGTCTTTTTCGGGAGGTTTCACAAGATGTCTAAAAAGAAAATTCGCCTGGGGTTAATTGGATGTGGGGGTAATATGCAACGCGCACATCTGCCGCGTTTGAAAGCGGATGGCGAAGTTGAAATTATAGGTGTGGCCGATCCCGATGACAGTCAGGCCAAGGCATTGATGGCAGAGTGGGGCAGTGAAGTGGCTTATTATAACGATTTCAGATTGCTGGTGCGCAATGAAGATCTGGATGCCATGCTGATTAGCTCACCCCACGCTTTGCATTATGAACAGGCTCGGATGTCGCTGCAAAAAGGGCTGCATGTGTTGATTGAAAAACCGCTGACCATTGCATCGCGACAGACCAAGTCGCTCATCAGTTTGTCGGATAAGTTGAAGCTGTATCTGGTGGTATCTTATCAGCGCAATTACATGGCCCCCCACATGTTTGCCCGCGAATTGATTCTGGGTGGTGAGCTGGGCGAATTGCGCGGTGTGGTGGCCTATGTGACACAAAACTGGGGGGGCGCACGCGGCTGGCGGCTCAATCCGGAATTATCGGGCGGCGGCATGTTTATGGATACGGGCAGCCATCTGGTGGCTTCTGTGCTGTGGATGACGGGGTTGGAACCCGTGGAAGTGTCTGCCTTTATTGACAATGCGGGCAAAGTAGTTGATACCAATGCGGTGGTGAATGTGCGGTTTAAAGGCAGTGCCATGGCCACCTTAAATACCTTTGGCAATACCAGTGTGCACGATGAGCGCATTGCCATTCACGGCAGCAAGGGGTGCCTGGTTTTTCATTTGCACCAGTGGCAGGTCAAGTCGGTGTTGTTAAATGACAAACCTTTAGACATTCCATCGCGCATTGAAGAAACCACACCCGATGAAGCCTTTTTCAAGTTGATTCGCAATGGGGGCAAGGGATATTCCCCGCCTGATTTTGCCCTGCAGGTGGCGCGTTTGTCTGAAGCGGCCTATCGGTCGGCTTCTGGCAAAAAACCGGTGAAGGTATCGCGTTAGGATCACACTGTGACTGACAACCGCCCATTGGCTGTGGCCATTGGCGAGGTGTTGTGGGATGTGTTTGGTGCAGAGGCCCGTTTGGGTGGTGCTCCGGCCAATTTTGCTGTACACGCCGCGTCATTGGGATTGCAGTCTGCACTGGTCAGTTGCGTGGGAAACGACGCATTGGGCCATCGCGCTGTTGCAGAGTTGCAAAAACGCCATGTGGGCATAAATTGGGTTCTGACAGATCGTGAACACCCCACCAGCACGGTGCCTGTCACGCTTGTGAATGGTCAACCCACCTATGAGATTGTTGAAGAGGTTGCCTGGGATTATATCGGTTGGGTTGAGGGGTTAGAGGCACTTGCCCAATCTGCCAACGCCATTTGTTTTGGCACCTTGGCCCAACGATCTTTAACAAGTCGCACGACGATTCAGCGGTTTTTACAAGCGGCACCTGCAACCTGTTTGCGTGTGCTGGATGTCAATTTTCGGCAAATCTATCATTCAAAAACCGTGGTAGAACGATCGCTTGAACTGGCCAATGTGGTCAAGTTGAACGATGATGAAGTGCCCGTTTTGCGCCATTATATCGGCGGGTCATCCGATGACGATCTGTTTTTGGCCGATGTGCAAAAGCGGTTTGATTTGCACGAGGTGGTATTGACATTGGGGGAACAGGGCTGTCGCATTTTTTCTTCTTGCGGCGTGGTTTCTTCAATAAGCCACCCTCAAACAGTGACTGATGCCGTGGGAGCAGGTGATGCTTTCACGGCTGCTTTTATTGGGTCTGTGCTTTCAGGGGCCGATCTGAAAACGAGTGCTGATCGGGCCAATGATGTGGGTGGTTTTGTGGTGACACAAATGGGGGCAACGCCTGTGTTGCCTGAGCGATTTTGCATTTTTTGAGGAGATGAACCATGTTAAAAGCGGGTGTTTGCAAGGTGAATATCACGCCGTTTTTGGGCGGGCCCATGTCGGGATATGCCGCCAGGGATCACGGCAGTGAACGCGTTCACGATGAGTTGTATGCCAAAGCACTGGTGCTGGACGATGGAAAAACAACGGTGGCGCTGGTGACCAGCGATTTGATTGGCATTGATCGGGCCTTATCGGGTGAGGTGCGGGCGCTGGTGAAATCGCAGTTGGGTTTGCCTGAAAGCTGTGTGTGGTTGTGCGGGTCACACACACATTTTGGGCCGCACATTTATCGCAGCCGCCATGTGGAAGACAGCCCTTATCAAACACAGGATGAAGCCTATATTCAGGTGCTGGTTCACAAAATGGCTTCGGCCATCAAACAGGCATATGAGAGCCGCCGCCCGGCGCGTTTGGGATCGGGGAGAATACTGGCCGAAGGAATTCACTACAACCGGCGATTGATTCGCGATGATGGCAAGGTGGAAATGAGTTTGACACTGCCACCGCCGTATGAGGGATTGGCGTTTGGGCCAGTGGATCGTGAAGTGGGGCTGTTGAAAGTGATGGGTGAAACAGAGGATGATGTGATTGCCTCGGTGATCAATTTTGCCTGTCACCCCGTTTCAAGCACAGATCGGATGTATGAACTTTCGGCGGATTATCCGGGTTATGCCATGAACTTGATTGAGCAAGTGGAAGGTGGGGTGTGTTTGTTTGCCCTGGGGTGTGCGGGCAATTTAGTGCCGATTCAGCGCAAAGGACGGTCCAAACGGCAGGTGGGCCTGTCGCTGGGCGGGGTGGCATTGAAGGGGTTGCAATGGATTTTGGCGACGGATGATATTCAGATTCGTGCCGCGCGGAAAGAGATCATTTTGCCTGTCAGAGCATCGGGTTCGGAAGAAGAGATGGCAAAAGACATAACCAAAGCTCAGGCCGTTTTAGAAGCAGCGCAAAAACGCCAGGCATCTAAACGCGAATTGACCGAATTGGGCGAGGCTGTGCGCGTGGCCGAAGCCATGCCGCGCTGGGCCAAACGGTTTTCTGGACAGGGCGGCTGTTTGACAGAGATTCAGGCGTTTCGGTTGGGTGATATACACATCGTGGGATTGCCCGGTGAGGTGTTTACAGAACTGGGCATGATGGTCAAAAAAGCACTGGCTCCGGCATCGGTGCTGGTGGTGAGTTTGAGCAATGACAATCCGGGATACATTCCCATTCGGCAGGCATTTGACGAAGGCGGTTATGAGTCAACCGTGTCGGCCTTTGCACCAGGTGCAGGGGAGTTTATGGTTGAAGAAGCTTTGAAATTGGTGGCGTCATTGGAGGGATTTTAAAAGCTGACGGTGGATTATAGATGATGGCAAAAACCGCTTTAAACCGTCGTTCATCGTCTGTCGTTCGTCGTCTGTTGTCTATTAAGGAGATGTTATGAGTCAGCAAGACCGTGTGCTGGATTTGATAGATGGCGAGTGGATCGCAAAACAAACGGTGGATCTGGTGTCGGTGCCGAGTGTGACAATGAATGAGGCCCAGGTGTGCCGACTTTATGAGTCGCAGTTGCGCGATTTAGGACTTGAGGTAGATGTGCATGAGGTGAGTCCGGGACGCAACAATTTATATGTGCGTCTCAAAGGCACAGGCGGAGGCCCCACGCTGTTGTTTAATGGCCATCTGGATACCATTCCCATTGGCAAATGCCCGCCCTGTCGTCGCGAAGGTGACCGCATTTATGGGCGCGGTTCAACAGATATGAAAGGGGGCATGGCGTGTTTACTGGGCATGGCGAAGGCCGTGTTGCAAACCAACGTCAAACTCAAAGGCGATGTGTGGCTCACGGCCATTGTGGGCCATGAAGAACCCGAAGCCGACAAAGATGGGCCCAAGGCATTGATTGCCGACATCAACAGCGGAAAACTCGCATGTGACCGCATTGTGATTGTGGAAGGCCGCGATGCGCTGTGGGTGATGAGCATGGGGTCGATGGTGTTTACCATCACATTGACTTCTGACAAAGGGGGCAAACACACGCAGTATGTGCCGTTTGGCGACAACCCGATTCGGTTTATGGGCGATTTGATCCGGCGCATTTATGAGTATCAATGTGAACTGGACAAAACGGCGATTCATCCGCTGGCCGGGGCCGAGCGATTGGATGTGGGCATTGCGCAGGCCGGAGATTATTTTAACCGCACACCCACGCAGTGTGTGTTGACGGGCACGCGCCGTTGGGCACCGGGCAAAACAGCGTCGCAGGTACTTGCCGATTTAGAGGCACTATCACGTCCTTTTGCCGAAGCGGGCAAGCTCGGTTTGAAGGTGGAGATGGTTCACGAACGCGAGCCTTTTGAAACCTCTGTGGATGATCGGGCGGTGCAGGCCGTTGTGAATGCACATCGGATTGTGACGGGCAAAACACCGGAATATGTGGGCATGCGCATTGTGGGAGATGCTAATTTATACGTTCACGGCTGTGGCGTGCCGACATTTTATTATGGCCCGTCAAATGAAACGGCCCACGCCGATGTGGAGTGGGTATCTGTGACGCGACTGGAACAGGCGGCCAAAGTATATGCCTTAGCTGCGATGTCGTATTGTGGTGTTGCGGATTGAGGTATAAAGCGATTCTTCTAACGTGGTACCACCTCTTTGGGCAACCGCATCAGCACCATCGCATTCTTCTCCAGATTCACGGCGGCTTGACATTTCGGATCACGCACGGCTGTAAGTTGTCGTGCGCATCCGTTTTGTTCGGTGCTTTTACTCGCCTGCGAGGTGATGCTTCATCCAGGGAATCGCCTCGACTCCGTTCCAGCGATGCTTACCGGCAAAGACGTCGTGTTTGAGCATTCGATTAGCGGCCAAGAGACGGTATGCCCTGCGAATTGTTCGCATTTGCGAGCGCACGTTGGCCAGGCCGCTGGCTCCGTTCAGAGGGTCCTCTGTGCCAGTCTCCACCAGCAGTGGGCGCGGCGCAATCAGCGCGGCAATATCACCCATGTCAACGTACTCATACAAATGCGGCACATAGTTGCACGAGCAGTTTGTGTGCATGTCCAACAGGGATTCCTTGTAGCCGTATAGGTAGCCGCTGATCACCGCACACTTGATCCGCTTATCCAGGGCTGCCGCCCACAGCGTTTGCAGGCCGCCGCCGGAAAGCCCCGCGCAGCCAATCCGATCGCGAATGCAGTCCTCACGTGTCTCGACATAGTCGATTAGCCTGTGCAAATCCCACGCCCACATTCCCGTCACGGTTTGCCCCAACGGAAAAGCCATGTTGTTGATCCATTGGCACGAGGAGTTCAGAATGCTGCCTCGCGCTGCTTGTTCCCTGCGTTCGCCAAAGCCCCGTGCATCCGGACAGAATGTGACGAAACCGGCTCGGACAAACTGCACGCCGTAGTCGTAATTATGCTGATCAATGGTCTTGGCGACCTCTGGAATCTCCCGACAACCGGCGACAGCGAGTTTACCTCCGCTGGTATGGCCATGAGGCGCTAAGACTGCGGGATGGGGGCCGGGAAGACCTCTGGGGATAAAGACGTATAGTGGCATGACAACCCCCGGTTCGGTCTGTATCTCGACCCGCTGCCGCAAGTAACCATCGAACGCCCTCTCTTCTGTGACTCTCGGCGCCAAGCTTGCCGACTGCAAGGTGTCGTAGCCAGTCAACTGCTTGAGCTTACGAACCGTCTTTGAGCGCCATTGGGCCATATCTGTCCGCGCCTCGCACGAGAATGCCAGCTTTCTGCCAACCCGTGCCCAGCGTTTTTGCAGGGAGGGGTGTGTCATGAAGTGTCTGTCTTCTGCTATCAAATCATAGCCTCCTGTATCGCCGAATTTTTAATTATGCGGAATGGTATATCCACCCATAAATTCACCATCAAGTCTTCCATAATCGATCCGCTGGACTCCTGATATCGCCTGGCCCGCAATTCAAAACCACGCGATCTATTTCACCCTTGCCATCGCGCACAATCATCTGGACAGCAGAAAAATCGATATCTTTGACCCGAAGCTATGCGCATTTGAATAACGTTGCGAACCTGATCCAATAGCTTCGGCTTTTGCTGAATCCCTTCAGGATTATTCATGTTACAATCTCCTCTGCAAGTCAAGTTGTAATTTTCGTTAAAAAGGCCCGAACCGTCTATCGGCAACTTGCGTAGCAGAGATTTTAAGTGCTGAAAATTGTAGAACATAGAGATGAATGCGCATCATATGGTGCATAAAATACAGACAGAGTGAAAGGGCTGTTTGTTTTGGAAAAAAAAGTTGAATAGGCTGTTCATCTTTTTCGTCGAAGGGCCGAGATTGGCACCATTATCTGGTGACGGATCCCATTCCCCAAACTCTGCACGAGATCGACCTCGGTACAGGCGGTCGGATCAAAATGCCTGCTCAGATCACGAACCCGGAAACAAGAGATCGATACTACGTCGCTTCGCTCATCGAAGAAGCCATCACGTCCAGTCAACTTGAGGGCGCTTCGACGACACGTCTGAGGGACTTTGAAAAACAACTTGTCGGCGCATCATAAAGTAAATACAGCGCAGCCCTCCCGGTTTTATCAAAACTTGCAATAAATCAGAGCCTATCTCATATTGTCATAAATTTTTTGAGGCTGTTCAACTCGATTCTTTTGCAGAGGAAAATACATGGCAAAACGCATGGATGTGAATGATCGTGTGGTCAAACAATTGTTGGATCGCCGGGTGATTGGGAAAGTGAATCCCGAAGACCCCAAACGGTGTGAGGCCCATCGGTTTATTTTGTCGCGGTTGGATCGGTTTCAATGCCCAAACAGTGCGCGGGAATGGCAAAAAACGGCTGTCTCTTTGCGGAAGCAGTTGTTGAAGGACGTGTATCTCAAGGGACATTCTGAAGACGTGATATCGGCAAAACCCGACGTGGTTTGGGGTGAGGTGATCGAAACCGGGAAGGGCTATCGCATTCGCAAGTTGCGCTACGAGGGTTTTCCAGGCATGTGGATTCCGGCGCTGATGTATGAACCGGTGACGTTGCAGGGCAAAGTGCCGGGCGTGCTCAATCCCAATGGGCACCATCCGGGTGGCAAGGCGATGGATTACAAACAGGCCCGGTGTATCAATCTGGCCAAACGGGGGATGCTGGCGCTCAATACCGAGTTTATCGGGATGGGTGAGTTGACGGCCAACCGCGATCATTTTCGCATTGGGCACATGGATTTGTGCGGCAAGGCCGGGGTGGCGGTGTTTTATTTGGCCATGAAACGCGGCCTGGATGTGTTGATTGATCATCCCCACTGCGATGCCAACCGCGTGGCTATGACGGGTTTGTCGGGTGGTGGGTGGCAAACCGCGGTGTTAAGTGCGCTGGATGAACGCGTGACTGTGATTGTGCCGGTGGCTGGGCATTCGCCAGTGTGGCAACGGGCGTCGTGTTTGGCCGATATTGGCGATTTAGAACAGGTGCCGTCCGATTTGTGTACAGTGGCCGATTTTGATGCGATGACGGCATTGTTTGCGCCGCGTCCGTCGTTGCTGATTTACAATTTGAATGACGATTGTTGTTTTCGCAGTCGGCGCACGCGCCTGAGTGTGTACAATCCGGTGAAGCCTGTGTATGAATTGATGCATGTGGCAGATGACTTTGAGTTTTACGAAAACCGCGATCCGGGCACACACAATTACGAACGGGATAGTCGAGAGCAGTTGTATCGATTTTTGAATCGGCACTTTGGGTTGGATACACCCGAAGAAGAATTGCCTTTTGAAGATGAGTTGATGAGTGAATCGCAATTGAATGTGGGATTGCCCGAAGACAATGCAACATTGATTTCGCTGGCGCAGGATGCTTCAAGGGGTTTGCCAAATATTGTTAAAGGCAAGGCAAGGATGGACTCGACGCGCAAGCGGCTTGGCGAAGTGATTCATTTGCCCACTTTTCAGGTGAAAGCGGAGAAGGTTGCCGAAAGATCGGGCGTGGCGCTTCATCGGTTGTCGATGGACAAAACGTGGACAGTGCCCGTGACAGAGGTGTTGGGGGATGGCGATGTGCATCTCGTTTTGGGTGATGGGGGCCGTTCCGGATTGCGAAATCTGGTGATGCAATATGCACAGGAGGGAGACCGGGTGGTGGCTGCCGATGTGTTTGGCACAGGTGAAGGCCGTGTGCATTATCAGTTGCAGATGTTGATGGCAGGCACGGGTGCCAGGCCTTTGGGTGTAATGGTGGGACAGATTGTGGCGGTGATGCGCTGGGCAGGCGGACGCAAAAAGGTGCGCGTGTCTGCAGTGGGGCCAGTGACGGGTTTTGCGGCGTTGTGCGCAGCGGCATTGGAACCGAACCGGGTGTCTCATTTGTATCTGGATGGAATGTACGATTCGCTAAAACGATTGATCGATTGGCCCATGTCGTATGACAGTGTGACACCGCTGTTTTGTTTTGGGCTGCTCAAAGTGGCCGATGTGCCCCAGTTGATGGCGATGACCGAAGGGTTGTCTATCACATGGCGCAACCGCGGGCCGGTTCAACCAATCTAAACTACTTGTGATGGAGGTGTGATGTCTGGCCAACCGAATATTCTGTTTTTAATGGCCGATCAAATGCAGGCGCAAGTGTTGCGTTCTGGCCATGTGTGCAAGACGCCCAATATGGATCGGTTGATAACACGCGGGGTGGGGTTTGACCGGGCCTATACGCCCAATGCCGTGTGTTCTCCAGCACGGGCCAGTTTGATGACGGGGCTGTTGCCGCATTCACATGGTGTGTTGGAAGTGACGCATGTGGTGGATGACGATCAATGTGTGTTGCGCACCGAATTTCCGCACTGGGCACAACGGTTGGAACAAGCCGGGTATGCGACCATGTATTTTGGCAAGTGGCATGTGGAACGTTCTGATGATCTCAAACCGTTTGGCTGGCAGATTGATGGCAATAGTCAGGGTGCCTTATTTCGCGATTTTCGAAAAAAAACGATGGCAGATGCCAAACCATCGACGTATTCTTTGCGGAAAAACACGGATTATCCTGAAGGGTATAAGAAGAGCATTTTATATGGTGTGACAGATCAGCCTGTTGAACAGCGCGGAATGGGGATAACCACTGAACTTGCCTATCACCATTTGTCGGAAGCGGTTAAAAAGGATAGGCCGTGGTGTTGTTTTGTCAGTGTGACCGAACCGCACGATCCGTTTATTTGCGGGCAAGAGGCTTTTGCGCAATACAATATGGACGAGATAAAATTGTGTCCGAATGTGTATGATGATTTGAAGGACAAACCCAACATCTACCGCAAGGCGGGTCTGGCTTGGCAGGATATGACCGACCGTCAGAAAAAAGAAGCGGCGGCCTGTTATTATGCGTCGATTACGGAGATAGACGCGCAGTTTGGGCGGTTGATCGATCTGGTTGAACAGGTGGGAAAGCTGGACGATACGATTGTGGTGTTGACAAGCGACCACGGGGAATTGCTGGGGTCTCACGGGTTGTATTGCAAGAATTTTTCGGGTTTTGAAGAAGTGTACAATATTCCTCTGGTGATGTGTGGGCCGGGCATAACACAGGGCAAAATGAGCAATAGCCGCGTGGGGCTGCACGATTTGTGCCCCACGTTGGTGAATCTGGTGGGGGCAGAGGCGATCCCGTCGCCCGATTCGCATTCGTTTGTGCCCGTGCTTCAAAATCCTGAGGGTGAATCAAAACATTATCAAAAAGGATTTGCCGAGTATCACGGTGGGCGCTACCGGGTCACACAGCGCGTGGTGTATGACGGGGCATGGAAACTGGTGATGAATGGATTTGATTTTGACGAGTTATACAATCTGGATGATGATCCATACGAAATGACCAATTTGTCTTCAAACCCGGCCTATCGCGACAGATTGCGGTCTTTGACAAAACACATGTGGCGGGTGATTCGCGATACAAATGATCATGCCCTGTGGAATTCCCATTATCCCGTTTTGCGCGTGGCTCCGTTTGGGCCGGATATTCTGGATGAATAAATCATAGTTTTATAAAGGAGATGATATGAATGATGTGATGATCTATCACAATCCGAAATGCAGCAAGAGTCGGGATACATTGGCGTTGTTGCGCTTGCGCGGGATCGAACCCAAAATTGTGGAGTATTTGAAAAACCCACCCGATGAAGATGAACTGGCGCGGATTTTGGGCATGCTGGAACTGGAACCTATTGCGCTGATGCGAACAAAAGAAGAACGGTATGAAGAACTGGGGTTGGAAGAGAAAAAGCATGACCGCAAAGAGATGATTCGGCAAATGATTCAAAATCCCATTTTGATTGAACGGCCCATTGTGGTGAAGGGCAATCAGGCTCGCATTGGACGCCCGCCCGAGAAGGTGCTGGAGATTCTTTGATCAAATTAACAAGCGGATGTTTGCATTGATGTGATCTGTTTTAAAAATCTCTGTCGGGGAGGTTTTGCCCAAATGCTGCCAGTCTATAGTGTTTTTTCACACAGTGGGCTGGTTTGTTTTTGGGGTGTCCCCGTGTCAACCGGGAGATGGCAATGGCCATGAACAAAACAGAGTCTTTTTTGCAGGTATTTCAAAAAGAACAGCACTACATTCGCAAAAGACGGCAGGCCGTGAACGCCTTAAAAATTGCCGATGAAGAAGACCTGCCTGTGATTGCCGCATCGGATGAAAATGGGCAGGCCGATGTTTTGTCGGGCCAGCATGTGTCATTTGCCGAAGAAATTCCAGAAACTTATCGGGCCGATCCGGGAACCCGGGAAAAAGATGAGGTTTTATCGGTGGCCATTATGGCACAGGGTGAGCAGGTTCCAGGCGCGGAGTCTCCAAAAGAGGACAGAGGCCCGTTGTTTCAAATGCTGGTGGATCAGTCAAAATGGGGATCTGTTGGTCTGGCTTTATCTGGGGGTGGCATACGTTCGGCAACGTTTAATTTAGGGGTGTTGCAGGGGTTGGCAAGGCAGGGTGTGTTGAAGTTCTGCGATTACCTGTCAACGGTTTCGGGTGGGGGGTATATCGGGTCGTGTTTGAGTTCGTTGCTCGATGATTCCGATGCCTCTGTCCGGTGTGATCACTTTCCATTTCGGTTTGATCGCCAGAACGGGGGAGATGAGCGCAAGGAAGTGAAGTGGTTGCGCAGTCATGGCAAATATCTGGCGGAAAAACCCGGCATTTTGAGTGTGTATTTCTGGCGATTGATTGCCACATATTTTTCCGGGCTAATTTTAACCAATCTTACAACGGTGGCTTTTGTGCTCTGGTTTGGGGTCTTTTTGCACTGGAGTGCGGGCCCAATGGCCTTTTTGCCCCCGTATTTGTTTGGGCTGTCGGGTGTTTTGTTTGTTTTGTTGATTTTAGGGCGTGCAGTTGCCTCCATTGGAAATCCAGGATTTGTGAAACGGCAGAAATTGGGATTGTACTGGGCGCATGTGATCAGGGTATCTGTTGGGTTTGTCGCGCTGGGTGGTTTGATTGTGATGGGACAGCACATGGATAGGATATGGCTGTGGGCTGGAGACAGTATGGATGGGTTGTCGGTTGCAACGGCATTGGGCCTGCTGGCGGGGTTGTGGAGAAACAAAAGGGTTCTCGGTTTTGTTTTTCGCCTAAGCTGGGTGGTTTTGTTGCCTTTGTTTATGGCGCAATTTTTGAGATGGGCCTGGCTGTCGGATGTGTTTTCTCAGCCGGCACCCATTTTGTCAGGTGTTCCATTATCTGTTTTTCTCGGTCTAATCCTGTTTGTGATTGGCTCGTTATTAAATACCAACAGGATTAACAATCACCATTTTTATCGCGATCGTCTCAGCGAAGCTTATATTATCAAACGCCAAAATGATGTGATTCATTCCAACGAGGCACTGCCTTTGTCTGGGCTGCATCACTATGATAATGGCGCGCCGTATCATGTGATCAATGCCACCTTGAATGTGGCCGGGTCCAAAAACCGATATCTCAAAGGCCGGGGGGCAGATTTTTTTCTGTTCTCGAAATTTTATTGTGGGGCCGAGTCCACGGGATATTGCGCCACCTCTCTTTATGAAAATGGTGAAACGAGATTGGCAACGGCGATGGCGATTTCGGGTGCGGCTGCCAATCCGAGCATGGGCACCAATACCCATGCAGGTTTGCGTTTTTTGATGACGTTGCTCAATGTGCGTTTGAACCGGTGGATGCCCAATCCCGGCCAACCGACCACGCCGCATTTTGTGTTCTGGCCATGGTATTTTGTCAAGGAAATGTTTGGCAAAGAAAAAGAAACAGATCGGTTGCTTAATTTGTCTGATGGCGGCCATCATGAAAATCTGGGGTTGTATGCGTTGATCAAACGGGGTTGCCGATTTCTTATTGTGAGCGATGCCGGCGCAGATCCCGATTTCACATTTGTCGATCTGGCCAATGCGATGCGCAAGGTGCGCATTGATATGGGCGTTGGCATTGAAATAGATTTGAGCGATTTGCGGCCTGATGGAAAAAGCACCACGCACAAACATTTTGCTGTGGGTACGATTCATTATCCCAACGGAGTTAAAGGAACGCTGGTGTATATCAATACAGCGATTGACGGCCATGAACCGGAAGATGTGCTGGGGTATCGGCGCAAGCATTTTGCATTTCCAGATGAATCAACGGGCGATCAATTTTTTGGCGAAGACCAGTTTGAATCTTATCGGAAGTTGGGCGAGATTTCAGCGCGAGAACCGTTTTTGAAAGGGTGAAAAAGATGAAGCCATTGTTGCGATATGGGCACTTATTTTATGTGATGGTTATGCTGGTTGGTTTGGCGGGTTGTTCGTCTGTGCGACTGATCGCCGAATACGATGAACTGATCGATCAGCAGGTGACGGAAATTTATCGCCAGATGGAATCCCAACTGGTGTTTCTGGAACGGTATGCCAATGCTGAAGAAGCAAAATACGAACAAAATACCGATTTTTACGATGGTGTGAAAATCGATCTGAGGTCTTTGAAAGTGCGCGCGGCGGCGCATCCCAAAAATGACATCACGTTACAGCAGATTGATCTTTTGGTGCAAAATGTGGAACTGATGCAACAGATGCACCAGGCGGGGATTTCACAAAACGATATCCCGCCTTTGAGAAAGGCTTTTGAGGTTTCAACCACCGCGATCATCAAACTGGAACTGGCCAAGCGGCGCGGTGAAAAAATGGAGCAATAAAACACACAGGAGGGGGAAATGGCCGGTCTGGATGTGTCAACGCTGTTGCCCCGCATGATAGATTCCGCCAGAGGCTCTTTGAAAGATGCCTGGCCAGAAACAAAGGAATATGCAGAAGCCGAGTTTCAAAAGATCGGGGAATCTTTGCTTTATATTGAACAGGAAGTGCTGGCCGGAAGAATGACACAAAGGAAAGCCCAATTGCATGTGAAGATGCAAAAGAATGCGACAAAAATGGTGTTGTTGTCGGTGGAAGGGTTGGGTATATTGGCCGCTGAGGCCGCCATTGATGCGGCATTGGATGTTGTGAAAGAAACCGTCAACACGTCTTTAGGAATCATACTCTTATGACTTATAATTTTAGGCAGGTTCGCGAAGCATTGAAACAATGTTCCCGATTATCACTGGCCGATTTGCCAACACCACTGGACGATTGTGTGAAGCTGTCGCAAAAATTGGGCGGGCCGCGCATTCTGGTGAAACGCGAAGACCAAACCGGGCTGGCATTTGGTGGCAATAAGGTACGCGAGTTTGAATATTCGGTGGCTCCGGCAGTTGATGGCAAATACGATGTGCTGTTGCACGGGGCGGCCTCACAGTCGAATCAGTCGCGGTTGACAGCGGCTGTTGCGGCAAAGCTGGGATTGAAGGCGGTGATGGTTGGCAAGCGCGATGCTCATGCGACAGAAGTGAATGGCCATTTGTTGTTGACACATTTGTTTGGGGCCGATGTGCATCTGGTGGATTCAGCAGAAGAAAAAGAGGCTGTGATTAACAATTTGAAAGCCGATGGGCACAAGGTTTATAACACGAGTTCGGACGGGTATTATTTGCGCAGTGTGTCGTATGTGGATGGATTTTTGGAGTTATGGGGGCAATTGCAAGAGATGAACGTGATGCCCGATGCGTTGTATGTGTGTTCGGGCATCCATACCCATGTGGGACTGGTGGTGGGTGCAAAAGCACTGGGGGTGCCGTTGCGCATTTATGGCATTAGCCCAAGCCCGCACGACAATGCCCATAAAAATGCCCAACTAGCCGGCGTAGCCAATGAGGTGTGCAAAATTTTAGGACTGGATCTGACTTTTACATCATCAGATTTTGACAGCCATGGCGAATATGCCGGGGCCGATTACGGCGTGCTGACACCACAATCCAAAGAAGCTGTTTTGCTGGCGGCTCGTACCGAAGGCTTGTTGCTTGATCCGGTGTATTCGGGCAAGACGTTTGGTGCCATGGTGGATCACATTCGCAAAGGGCAATATACCAAAGACCAGACATTGGTGTTTGTACACACGGGGGGCACACCCGCTTTGTTTGCCTATGGTTCTGAGTTGTTGGCGTAGTTTGAGATTTTGATTTGAGATATGGAGGCTGGCAGGTGTGCGTCTGCCTCCTGTTTTTTAGCGGAGAGGCAAGATATGTCAGATTTCAAAACGATGGCAACAACGGTGGGTTCTTTGCTCAAAGAAAAAGGGCAAACGGTTGCGGCGGCCGAGTCTTCTGCCGGGGGAATCATTTCTGCGGCGTTGTTATCGGTACCGGGTGCATCGGCCTATTTTAAAGGGGGCGGGGTGGTTTATACCAGTGCTGCCAAGCAGATTCTGATGGCTGTCTCCGATGCGGCCATGGCCGAAAAACGCGCTCTTCCGAAACACATGCCCTGCATCTGGCGCGTGCGGCGCGGGAACGTTTGGGAGCCGATTGGGGCATTGGCGAAACGGGTGCGTCTGGCCCAACAGGAAACCGATATGGCGACCCGCCGGGGCATACATGTGTGGGTGTGGTTGGCCCCAATGTTGAACGGGCCGTAACGGTGAATACGGGCCTGTCGGATCGCGGCGCCAATATGGAAGCTTTTGCGCAGGCCGCCCTGGATTTATTGGCAGATTGTTTGGAAGAGAATGCCGGATGATGCGCAGTGAACATGAAATCCTTGATCTTATTGTGAATACCGCCACTCATGACGACCGTATTCGCGCGGTGATCATGAGTGGTTCGCGCGTTAACCCTCAGGCCCGGCGAGATATTTTTCAGGATTTTGATATTGTTTATCTGGTGACGGATGTGGGCTCTTTTACAGCAGATTGCAAATGGATAGACCGTTTTGGGGAACTCATGATTTTGCAGATGCCCGAGGCGATGGGTGGACTACCACCTAAAAACAATTGCAGTTTTGTTTATCTCATGCAGTTTGCCGATGGCAATCGGATAGATCTGACTTTGTATCCCGTTGCAAAGTGTCACGAAATAGAAAGGGAAAGTTTGAGCCGGTTGCTTCTGGACAAGGATGGCATTGTTGAATCATTGCCAGAACCGAGCGAAGCCGATTATCTGCCCAAAATTCCTTCAGCAAGAGCGTTTTTTGATAGCTGCAACGAATTCTGGTGGGTGTGTCCCTACATTGCCAAAGGGCTGTGGCGAGAAGAGATCCTGTATGCCAAATACATGTTTGATCATGTTGTTCGTCCGCAATTGATGGACATGCTGACCTGGTATGTGGGCATGAACACCCATTTTTCGTGCAGTCCCGGAAAATGCGGCAAATACCTCAAGCAGTATCTTGAACCTGATTTGTGGACGATGCTTGAGAAGACCTATTCAGATGCCAGTTATGAAAACACATGGCATGCGCTGTTTGTCATGTGCGATCTATTCAGGACGATATCCAGGAAAATCGCAGCACATTTTTCCTTTGCCTATCCCCACAGCGATGACAAAAAGGTGAGCGCTCATTTACGGCATGTGAGATTCTTGCCTAAAGATGCAAAAGGGATATACTGATTTTGGGGGAAAAGCGCTTCACCGTGTTGCAAAAATTTGGATCCAGAAGAAATTGAACAGGGGAAATAGGAGATGTCTATGCAGATTTTTCATAGTCCGTTTGAAGCGCGTGCGCGTGCGTTGTTGACCCAATGCCATCTGCCAACAGATGATCTTGACTCGCATCATTTTGAACATTTTCTCGGCTGTGGGAGCCATGAAGATATCAAAGGAATTGTCGGGCTTGAGATTTTTGGGTCTGTTGCGTTGTTGCGTTCTTTGGCTGTTTCAGAAGAGGCACGCGGTTTGGGTTATGGCAAAGCTCTAATTGCGGGGATTGAGACTTACGCAAAAGAAAAGGGTGTGCGTGAATTGTATTTGCTCACCACCACAGCAGAACATTTTTTTGTTCAGTTGGGATATACTCAAGAAAAAAGAAATACGGCTCCTGAGCCTATAAAAAGAACGAAAGAATTTTCAGATTTGTGCCCGGACAGTGCGGTTTTTATGGTGAAAAAACTGGAAGGTTAATCGCGCGATTTGTAAAATGTTTGGGCTGACAATGACTTTGTCTGTGATTGTTGATTTTATGAATTCAGGCAGCGAGGAAAAATATGGTTTCTGCAATCAGAATTTTTTTAAATAAGCCTTTGACATATTCTCAGGGTCTCATTTGGGGGCACAATTGCCGTTGGGACTCTGGACATTCTCGATGCCATTGAGCACATGACAAATCAGGCGAAATTCGGTTAATCCTGCACACAGGAGGGTAATATGTTTGAAAATGCCATTGGATTGAAGGCCAAATACCGCAGTGGAAAACGCATTGTTGGCGTGTCCATGTCGCCGGATACAGAAAGAGACCGGTTCTTGAAAATTCTGGATGCCGATGATTACGATTATGTGTCGATAGACAGTCAGCACACACCGTTGAATGAAGAGCGTATTGCGGCCTTTTGCGAAATGGCTGCGGAATGTGACGTGTTTGTACAATTTCGCATCAAGCACACACGACAGGCTTATTTGATTGGCAATTATCTGGATTTGGGCCCGTGCGGAGTAGAGGTGCCGCAAACAGAGACGGATGAAACAGCAACGGAAGCCATTGAATCCTTTTATTATGCACCAGAAGGCAAACGCAGCATTGGCGGACGCTATCGGCGGGGCATGTCGGGAAAAAGCTGGGAAGAATATATCGCATGGTGGAACATGTATGGCGTGTTGTGGTTGCAAGTTGAATCTGTTGAAGCCGTTACGCATGGTCATTTGCTGGCAAAACCCGGTGTGGATGCGCTGTCTTTTGGCCCCACAGATTTGTCTGTGAGCCTGAAGGCACATCCCACCCACTGGCTCAAAACTGTGGACGATTGTGTGGCCTATTTATGCAAGTCGCTTGAAGGAACAGGGGTGGCGGTTTGCCATCGCACTTACAATGCGGAACGAGAAAAATATGCCGATATGGGTGTGCAGGTGTTTTTGGAAAGCCCAAAGGTGTGAGCCACAACAGAGCTTGATAAAAGGTGAAGTAGGTGAAGTAATAGCATGAAACACTGGCGATGGTTTTGTATCTTTTTGCTGGTTCCGGTTTTTGGCGCGAATGCGGAGGAGGGTGGTATGGCAACAGGGATGACAAATGATATGGCCGTGATCAAAGAGCGGATGCTGGCTCCATTGATGCATGTGCCGGATGCCAATCGGGTTGAAGAATACCGAAAGTCTTTGCAAGCAGACGGGCACTGGGAGGAAGTCAACTATGAGGGCACGGCCACAACGTCGTGGGAACCAGCCCAGCACTTGCGGCGTTTGTTGACGCTGACGCAGGCGTGGTTTGCTTCTGAGTCACCCTTATATCACAATGCCGCATTGGGCGAGCAGATCAATCTGGCATTGGATTTTTGGTTGCACAAAGATCCACGGCGGCGCTGGTGGTGGGATGCCATTGGTGCGCCGGGAATGTTGTCGCAAATTATGCTGATGCGCGATGGGCACTTGAGCGAATTTCAGATGACCAAAGGCGGGCAAAATCTGGAACGGGCAGAGCTTGGGGCTACCGGGCAAAATCTGGTGTGGCAGGCCGAGATCACCGCCCGACGGGCGGTGTTGCAACGAGATGGGGATCTGTTGCGCCGGGCGTTTGAGTTGATTGCGTCTGAAATTCGCATCAGCGATGGGGAAGGCATTCAGGCCGATTACTCCTTTCACCAGCACGGGCATGTGATTTACAACCACGGTTATGGTGCGGGTTTTGCCGTTGACAATGCACAATTGGCAGGTCTCATGACGGGAACGGCATTTGAATATCCGCCAGAAAAGATCGCCTTGTTGTCCCATTACATTTTAGACGGATCGCAGTGGTTGATACACAAAGGCCATGTTGATTTTGGCGCGCAGGGGCGAGAGATCGCCGTTCCGCCCGGTCGAACGGCTTTTTATCTGGGCAGGGCGGCTGAGGGGATGCTCAGGTTGCCAACCGGGCGACAGCAGGAATTTCAGGCGCTGGTGGATCGCGTCTCTGGACGACCAGCCCCGCCGCTTGTGGGAAATAAACATTTCTTTCGCAGCGATATGATGGTACACCATCGCGAAGGGTGGTACGCCTCTGCCCGAATGTATTCCACGCGTACGTTTAACACCGATGGTTTGTCGGGAACCGACGATGGATATTTAAGCCATTATCTGGCAGAAGGAACCACTTGTTTGATGCAACACGGCAATGAATATGTTGGGCTTTATCCATTGTGGGATTGGCAGCACATTCCAGGCACAACGGTAGAACTGGCACCGCATATTCCGGGAGAGCCGAAGCGGCAAGGCGAGTCGGTTTTTGTTGGAGGGGTGTCGGATGGAACGCTGGGTGTGGCTGCATTTGATTTGAAGCGCGAGGGGTTGAGCGGAAAAAAAGCGTGGTTCTTTTTGGGCGATAGGGTGGTGTGTTTAGGGGCCAACATCCGTTGCAACACGGAACACCCTGTGGTGACCACCCTTAATCAGTGTCGGCAGTCGGGTGCTGTTTTGCTGGGCAAGGGCAATAAGTTTGATACCTTTCAAGGGGGGCAGGCAATTGTGGATGTGACGTGGGTGCATCACGATGGGATGGGATATGTGTTTCCAAAGGCAAGTCGTGTTGAATTGGCCACGGAAACACGCACCGAAACATGGAAGCGCATCAGCACACAGCGTTCGGGACAGCCTGTAACGGACAGTGTGTTTACGCTTGCCATTCCTCACGGGGCAAAACCAAAGGGCAAGGCTTATGCCTATGCGGTGTTTCTGGGAAAAGAGGCCGCTGTTATGGGCAATCTGGCACGCCAGGTGCCGTTTGAGATTGTGGCAAATTCAACCAAACAGCAGGCCGTGTGGTGCAAAGAAGACGAGGCTCTGGGCATTGTGTTTTATCAACCGGGAAAGATAAAAGCGGCGGGTTTTGATGTGACGGTTGATCGTCCATGTGCACTGTTGATTCGACGGGTCAATGGGGTGTGGAAGCTTTCTGCGGCTGATCCTGCAGCAGGCAGTGACATTTTGAACGTGATTGTGAAACAGAACAATGAAGCCCCCCGCCCGATCACAGTAACGCTGCCCGATGGGCTCATGGCGGGTGCGTCGGTGCAGGTTGCGCTTTGATATTTTCAGAGGGTGTATGGATTTGGGAATGAGGGGGCTTTGTCATTGGTGCAATTACATTGTGTTATTTTAAAAAGTATGGCGACAAAAAGGGGATGGTGATGGTGAAAGTATCCAAATCGGAAATGGGTGCACAAACGGTTGATGTGGCGGATTTTTTTGATCCAGACTCTGCGACATGTGGCATTCAAGAGGCGATTGATGCCTTGCCCGAATCGGGAGGGCAGGTTTTTATACCATCGGGAACGTATGTGTTGCGCAATTCCATTTGTGTGCCCAATCGTGTGCGTTTGATTGGAGCGGGTTCTTCGACGGTTTTGGGCATACGGCCTTTAAAGGAATTGCATCTGGCAAAAGATGCGCGTAAAGGGGGACGCACTCTGGTCTGCCAATCTCGTGTGCCCATGAAAGTGGGTGATGCCATTGGCGTGGGAGATGATCAGATGCGCGGATGGTGGGGAACACACGCAGTTGTTGAAAAAGTGACTGGCAACAGTGTGCGAATAGATCGACCTTTAAATCGCAGTGTGTCGGTTGATCGCGGTGCGCGGGCGGTCAATTTGTTTCCCGCCATCTGGGCCGAGAATGCACAGGATATCGAGATTTGTGATTTGATGATTCGCGGATTTGAAGGATATTCCGGTCGCTGGTGGGATTTTACGTATGCGGCGATTCACCTGATTTTGTGTGAACGGGGGCGCATTTCAAATTGCCGGGTAGTGGGCTGGCCCAGCGATGGCATTGGTGTGCAACGCGGGGCCGATGTGCTGGTGACGCATTGTATGGCACACGGGTGTCGCGGGCATGGATATCATCCGGGAACCGGGCTGGGCAACAGTGTGTGGTCGCACAATATTGGGCGCAACAATGGCGGTGATGGGCTTTATTTTTGCATGCGGGTTCACCATTCGGTGTGCAGCGACAATGTGTTTGAAGGCAATGGCCTCAATGGCATTGGTGGTGTGGGCAATGGGTTTGACAAACACGATATCATCAGCAACAACGTGTGTGCCAACAACGGGCAGTGCGGAATCGATGCCAACCGGGGTGAGGAGCAGATCATTTCGGGAAATTTGTTGTTGAACAATTCGCGCACTGAACTGGGCAAATGGCCGGGCATTCGGTTGCATGACATGCAACGGGTTCTGGTGCAGGGCAATCGGTGTGTCGATGATCAGGAACATCCAACACAGGTGAAGGGCATTGTTGAAAGCGGCCAGAGCGATTGCAATTTGATCAGTGGAAATCTGTGCGTGGGAATGAAAGAAGCCATTGCGGTGATTGGCCGAAACAGTCGGG
>CAXNEV010000003.1:0-25521 GCA_964200925.1 Candidatus Latescibacterota bacterium
CATGTTCGGCCAATATTGCGTGTTTCTTCACCCGGTTGGCTCCTCCGCTGATCACAAACCCATCACACACCCCTTCGCGAATGGCCGTCATAATGGGCGGGCTGCCAAAATGCATTGCAATCGGACTTTGAATTTTGCGCCGCAACAGCGCATTGCCCGCCACATCCTGCTGCGGAATGGGCGACTCCACAATCGCCAGATTGGAATACTTCGACTCCAGTTTGCGAATCAACGGCGCGGCCTGATCCACGCCCAAAAGCAACCCGTTAAAATCCATGTCCATTTTAAAATAGGGCGGAACCGCCTTGCTCACCGCTGATAGTTGTTCATCGGGATCAAACCACGGACGTGCCTTCACCTTTATCGTCGTAAACCCGTGCGCCACCGCCGTTTTTGCTTCTTTTGCCCAATCCTCCGGCACCATATCCTGCGCCCACCACGACACCGGGCACGCATTGCGGTGCAATGTGCCCATCAACCGGTGACACGGCACCCCCAGTGTTTTTCCCGCCGCATCAAATAAAGCCATTTGCAACCCTGCCCCCAATGTGTCATCCCACAAAAAATCGAACAAATTTTTGCCGCGCACCCGCTTGAACTGAACCTCTGTTGACGCCCCATGCGTATAAAACGGCAGTGTCTCGCCATACCCTTCCACACCAGATGCCAGCGTCACCTTGCACAGATCAATGACCGACCAGCCCGGCACCCGAATCTCCTTCACATGCGTACACCGCTCGTGAAACGGCACATACAACCGAATGTTTTCTGCATCTTGAATCACCAATTGGTTCGACATGATCAATCTCCTCTTTGTACTCTCACAAAAAAACTGCCGATTTTGTAAATGCGCAATGTACAATATCTTTTACTCGAAGCAAGAACTTGCTCGCCCCGCATTTTCCTTTTATTTTGACATCCTTACCATCACATAGCATTTTTCACCTGTGATCGACATACACCATCACTGGATATGGAAACAGATGCAACCATTTGGCAAATACCATACCTTTGGCCTGGCAATCGTTTGTTTTTTTGCACTTCTTGGAATCGGTGCCGCCTGGCAAGATTACCAGACCAATTGGTTTTCTCGCCGTCTGGGCGCTTTTTTGGAAAATATCAACCCCATGCGCCTTCAAACGGGTTCTCTCTGGCAACAAATCCAGGCCCAAATGCACACGCAACAAACCATCAAATTCCAGGATATGCCGCTTCAAGAGATGCAACCGGGCTTGCCCGGTCCGGTTCGCCACAACCAGTTTCACCTCACCTGCATCCCCGATATAGGCATGCCCGGATATGTTGAGATTGCAAAAACACCAGTGCTCGATGTGCAAATCAGCGACCGAAGCCTTGACGAAATCACCACCAGCCTGCGCATATACAAACAGGGTCTTTCAATCATCGATTCTTTAAAATTTCTGGATGAACAATTTCATGCACAAATTCATGCACAGGTCGAACAGATCTATGCACAAATGGGCGATATCAATACCCTTTCAGTACCCAACACGCCTGAGGACGTGGAAGGGGATTCTCTTTTGCTCATAGATCCCGACTCGGTCAAAGCCATTGTTTTTGCCGAACTGGCAAAACAAATCCTTCCAGATCTCAAACAAAAAGAAAAAGCCGCCCTGTTGCACGACTACAACACCAATCTCATTTCTCAACTCGTATTGTATCGCGATTTGGCAGGGTATCGCGGCGAGCTTTATCGCAACAACAACGACACGCCTTTATCTTTTGAAATGGATGCCGAAACTCTTTTGCGTATCCTTAACATTCGCACAGAACCCTGATTATGGCATTGTTTAAAAAAACTGTTCCCACGCGCACCGCGTGGTTTGTTTTGCTCCTGATTGTCGATGCCCTGCTCATTGGCATCGGCATTTTGGCCTATGTCGTTTTAACCCTGCCGCAATTGCCCGATGATCCGGAACTGTTGCTTGCGCAATCGGGCATCAATATCTACGCCGATTCAGGAGAATTGCTCTACTCTTTAAACAGACAAACAACACAGATGCACATAGAACAGGTCAGCCCTCATTTTGTCCAGGCTGTTCTCGCCACAGAAGATCTCGACTTTTATCGCCACCACGGTTACAGCATCAAAAGCATGGTTGGCATGTTTTACGATAACATACGACATTTTCGCAAAATGCGCGGAGGCAGCACCATCACCCAGCAAATTGTCAAAAATATCTTTCTTACCCGAGAAAAATCGTATATTCGAAAATTGAAAGAAATTTTCCTCGCCACACAGCTTGAAACCCTGTTTCAGCGCCATTACGGCCCCAAATACAAGGATCGAATTTTAGAGCTTTATATCAACGGCAATTTCTATGGCACCAATGCTTATGGCATCGCCGATGCAGCCAGAACCTACTTTGGCAAATCAGCAGCCGATCTGAACCTGCTCGAATCGGCTTTATTGGCCGGATTGCCCAATGCACCCAGTGCATTCAACCCTTTTCGCCAGAACAAAACCAGCATGATGAACCGCGTGGCCCATGTGTTAACCCGCATGGAAATGGCCGGATTTATCACCGCCAAAGAATACCAGCAGACCCTGTCAACCGACCTCCAGTTCACCACTCAACGCACACCGCAAAACAGAACGCCCTATTTTGTTGAAACCATCAAAACCGAAATTGCCCGCATCTGGGGCCCGTCTGCACTCAGCTTTGGGGGGTTGAATATCTACACCACATTGGATTTGCACATGCAACAGGCCGCCGAACGTGCCGTTGTGGAACGCCTCACCGAACTGGACACCCAGTTGGGATTTGCCCCTTATACAACTGTTCCGCCAGAAAAACGCGCCAATTATGTCCAGGGTGCGCTCATTTGTCTTGATCCGCGCAACGGACATGTCAAAGCCATGGTGGGCGGTCGCGACATTTTTATCAGTTATTACAACCGCGCCACACAGGCCCAACGACAACCTGGTTCCGGGTTTAAGCCCATCTTGTATTTGGCCGCTTTTGAAACAGGTCTGGTCACACCCGTGTCGCTTTTTATCGATGAACCCCGCACCTACGAAATAAACAATCGCCCGTGGTCGCCCAAAAATTTCAAAGACAACTATCTCGGTCTCACCACTGCGGCAAATGCCCTCGTCAACTCAGCCAATGCCACCAGTGTACAAATTGCCTATCTCATAGATCCCAAACGCGTTGTGAACCTCGCCCAACGCCTCGGTGTGCAAAGTTCCCTTCACCCTTATCCCAGCATTGCACTGGGTTCAGAAGAAGTGACCCTGCTGGATATGGCAACCGCCTATGGCACCATTGCAAGTTATGGGTTTCGCGTCGATCCCACTTTTATCACCCGCATTGAAGACTCAGAAGGCACCCCCGTTTATACCCACAGCCCGAATCCCATACCGGTTCTGGAACCCGACCTTGCATTTTTGATCATTAAACTCATGCAACATGTTGTCGATCACGGCACCGGGCATACCATACGCACCCTCGGCTTTCAAGGGCCTGTCGCAGGCAAAACCGGCACCACCAATGACAATGCCGACGCATGGTTCACGGGTTTTACGCCCCATCTGGTCACCAGCACTTGGATTGGTTTTGACAACCGGGAAAATCGACAAACGCTGATCGACATACACACCCATCAGCAAATTACAGGAGGCAATGGCCCGGCCCCCATTTGGGCAAACTTCATGACAACCATTGGAGCCGACACCTCATCCAGCACCTTTTATGTACCCGATGGCATCACCGAATACCTTCTGGATCTGCGCACCGGTATTGTCCCCAGAGTTTCCAACAGCATGGCGGAAAATGCCCAAACCATCGCCCTGCCCCACAACATCAAACCCAACACCCCGGCAGACACACTCTCTTTTATGAAAGAAGTAAAAAGAGAGAACTGAACTCTATGAGTGATTATTTTTCTTCTTTCTTTTTACCGTTTCCTTTTTTCCCTTTATATTATCCGCTTTAAAACCGCCTCTAAAAAAGGATTCCCAATGACGCCCTGGACATTCCTTCACATTTGCGACATGCAACCCGGTGTTCCCCGATCATTCCGCTTCCAACAGCGCTTTCGCGACAACTGGGAAACCGCTTACAAACAAATCCGGGCCATACCCGAAACCGAACTGCTCCTTGTCGGCGGCGATCTTACCCGAGACGGTTCCATTCACGACTTTGAATTTGAAATTGCCAAACAGGAACTCGATGCTTTACCTTATCCTTATTATGCCATTCCCGGCAATATGGACACGGGCAATAAACATGCCCATTCACCCGGTGGCACCGGGCGCAACGACCCGGCATTCAACGTCACGGCAGAACAGCTCAATCGATTCATCAAATACTTTGGCGAATTTCCATGGAGCGTGGTTCACAAAAACGTGCGATTCAGCGGCTTTTATGCCGCTATTGCCGGATCGGGCCTGCCCCATGAAGCCCGCATGTGGAACTGGTTAGAGCACGAGTTGCCATCCCTGCCCCGTATGCAATACCACGTCATGACCATGCACTACACCCTGTTTGTTGACCGCCTCGACGAACAGCAATGGGATATCACCAAACGCGAAGAATACCACAACTGGTACTTTGGCATTGACCAACCCCATCGCCAGCGCATCTTCAATGCCTTCAAAAAAACAGGTGTCAACATCGTTTTAAGCGGACACATTCACTGTCGCCGTCCGCCACAAACCGTTGCAGGCATTCGGTTTTACCGCTGTGCAGGCATTGCCTTTCCCCAATGGGCCGACCGATGGCCCGATGGCGATCCCAGGTTGGGATTTTACCGTTTTGATGTCACCGATGCCGACATACGCGACACATTCGTTCCACTCACTCAGGAATCCACATCAAATAGAGGGTATGGCCCCGGAGGCCATCCCAAGCCCGAAGAACGCGATTACAGTCTGGCCTGGGAAAAAATATAACCTTATCGGAGAATTCTCAGCATGAACTTGTCCTCACTTTTTTCAAAACAAAAACAAAGAACGGTTATCATTGCAGACGACGTTGGAACCATTCGCATGATTGTTGCAAGTGTATTTCGCAAAGTCGGATTTGAAATTATAGAAGCCCGCAATGGAGAAGAAGTACTGGTCATGGTCAAAGCACACCCGCCCGATCTCATTGTTTTGGATCTGCACATGGGGATCAAAGATGGAATCACGACAATCAATGACCTTCACCAGAATGAACGATCCCGAGATATCCCCATTATAGTACTCAGTGGGGATTCGAGCGAAACCATGATAAACAAAGTGCTTCACATGCCTGGCGTGGTGGACTATATCATCAAAGACAATTTGGAAAACGTCACTTCTAAACTGGAACTACACCTGCAAGATATAAAATAAACTGGAGAATGTTATGCCATCCATCACCATCACTTCACCCACCGCCCCGCCAGATTGGGCGCTGTTGCAACGCGAACTGATGAGAGCACAAGCCACAGCTTGTGAACTCTTTTATCACACCTATTTCGACAACCGCGGTTACCTCAAATGCATCCCGCGATGGGGCGGCAACGACGGCCCCGATGATGCCATTGAAAACCTCACCGGATATTCGATGGTACACACGCTGGGCGGGCCACAACACATCTTCGACCTTTATAAACAGGCCTGGGAAGGTCATATTCAACAGTATTCCGAAGCCAAAACCACCGTCGTCCCAATTGGTCGCGATGGTATGTACTACAAAGAATTTCCCGCCTGTTTCGACTGGTTCCACCACGGCGAAAGCCTCACCATCTTCAACCTACAAGGGCTTTCTGATCCCCATGAAATCTCATTTGGCCATCGGGTGCGTCGTTACGCAGGTTTTTACATGGACGAAGATCCCCAAGCCAAAAACTACGACCCCAAACACAAAATCATTCGCAGCCTTTTCAACGGCAGCCGCGGCCCCCTCTTGCGCAAAGCCACCGGCCTCGACTGGGCTGGTGATCCCCTTGAAGTGGAAGGCCGCTTTCTGGCTCCGCGCCACGGCGAACGCAACTTTGAAGAAATGCTGATGCACTTTCAGGATTATACTGACGTAGTGGGAGATCAACCTCTCAACATGGCCGCCACCACATTGGGTTTGAACGCCTATGCCCTTACCCACGAAGCCAAATACAAAACATGGCTGCTCGAATACGTCGATGCCTGGGCCGAACGCGCCGCAACAAACAACGGCATCTTACCCTCCAACATTGGCCTCGACGGCACCATTGGCGGTGAATGCGGCGGCCGCTGGTATGGCGGTTGTTACGGCTGGGGCTTCACCGTTGTTGTCCCACAAACCGGCAAAACCTCTGATCGCAATGCCCTCTATCGCGGCGTTGCCGGTTTTGGCAATGCCCTCCTCCTCACAGGAGAACAAAAATACCCCAATGTGTGGAGCACCATGCTCAATGCCGTCAACAGCAACAGCAAAAAAGAAAACGGGCAAACCCTCTATCCCCACATGCACGGCGACAACGGCTGGTATGCTTATGCACCCGAACCTTACAACCAGGGCGCACTCGATGTGTATTACTGGACCATGGATGAAGCAGACCGCAAATATGTGCCGAAAAATTCATGGCTCGATTTTTTGCATGGCAAAAATACAACCTATCCTGCTGAATCCCTGCGCAATGCCCTGTCATCCATTCGCCACAAAATGGAACAGGTGAGAAATGACAACACGTCAACCGATACGCGCCTGTCCGATGATCCGCTGCCGTACAATCCCGCCACCACTGTCAACACCCTTATTCAACAACAACTCGGTGGTCTTGTTCCTCGCCACGGCGAACCCCTGCATGCGCGCGTGCGTTACTTCAATCCCAAACACCAGCGTCCCGGTTTGCCTCAGGATGTGGCCGCACTGGTTGAATCCCTCACAGCCGACAGTGTCACCCTGTCACTGGTCAACATCAACCAGACCGAAAAACGCGATGTCATTGTTCAATCCGGTGCTTATGCCGAACATCAAATCACGGCAATCGAAACCGGCGGTCAAACCCAATCGTGCGACACATCGTGGATCACCATTCGGTTGCATCCCGGTTGTGGCACGCGTTTAACCCTCAAAACCAACCGCTATGTCAACACCCCCACATTTTCATTTCCGTGGGATCGCGATTAATGGCAAGGGTTTATCCAAAAATTAGTTTCCGGTTTTGCAAATCGACAAATAGACGACTTGATGATTCGCCTATTCGCCCATTCCCAAAGCATAAATGGAGTTCCCCATGCAAAAAGTCAACGTTGGCCTTGCCCGGCGGTTCAACCGACGGGAAAACATATATGGCGCCCTCGACCTCGTGCGCAACGACATAACTCCCAAAATTGCCGAACAGGTCTTGCTCAAACCCAATTTTCTCTCCGGCAGCAATGCCCTGTCCACCACCCAGGCCGATGCCATGCGCGGGGCCATCGACTTTTTGCTTTCTATCCCCAAACCACCCAGAGAAATCATCATCGCCGAGGGCGGCAACGAAAAATACTCGGGTCAGGCATTTGAAAACTTCGGCTACACGGCTCTGCAAAAAGAATACGACATTCCCATTCGCCTCATCGACCTCAACCAGGAAACCCGCTGGGAAACCGTGCCCATCTTTCTCAACGACCGCTCCGAATATCGGGTTCACATGCCCAAAACCGTGCTCGATTGCCCGTGTACCATCTCCGTCGCCGTGGCCAAAACTCACGACGTCTGCGTCGTCACACTGGCCCTCAAAAACATGATCATGGGCACCATTCGCAAAGAAGACCGCGTGAAAATGCACGGTTTTCTCACCCACAAAGAACGCCTGCGCCCCGAAGAATCCAAAGTGCTCAACATCAACCTCATACGCTTGTCCAAATACATGACCCCCAGCATAGGCATTGTCGATGGCACCGTCGGATTACAAGGCAACGGCCCCGATGGCACCGATATTGTCCACCTCGGTGTGGCCGCCGCCAGTGCCGACGTGTTTGCCGCCGATGCGGTCATGACCAAAGTCATGGGTTTTGAACCCCTCGAACAGGGCCTGCTCCACTATGCCAACACACTCGGCATTGGCGTGGCCGATCTGGAAAAAATCAACGTCCTCGAAACCGCTCTTGAAAACGTTCGCACAACATTCAAGCCCCACGAAACCACAGATACACAACTGCAATGGCATGAACCTAAAGCCCTGGAATTAATTCATGCATAAAACAGGAGCCTCTCCTTGTCCACCATCGTGCTCACCGGCGGCGGCACAGCCGGACATGTCACACCCAATATCGCGCTCTTGCCCGCCCTTCGCAATGCCGGGTTCACCATCCACTACATCGGCACCGCCGACGGCATGGAACGCGGTCTGATCGAAAAGGAAAACATTCCTTATCATGCCATTCCCGCAGGCAAATTGCGCCGCTACATCGACTGGCAAAACATCACCGACATCGTCCGCATCAAACTCGGATTCATCAAAGCATTTTTTGTCCTCGGACGCATCAAACCCAACATCGTCTTCAGCAAAGGCGGGTTTGTCACACCCCCTGTTGTGTGGGCCGCGTGGCTGCGCGGCATTCCCGTCATCATCCACGAATCCGACATCACCCCCGGCTTGGCCAACAAACTGGCCTTGCCTTTTGCCACGCGGATATGTCATGCCTTTGCCGAAACCGCCCAACATTTGCCCAAAAACAAAGCCGTCCACACCGGCATTCCCGTTCGATCAGAACTGCACTTGGGAAATCCACAAAAAGGCCGTGATCTGTGCGGCTTCACAACCGACAAACCCACCCTGCTCATCATTGGCGGTAGCCAGGGGTCACAGGTCATCAACACCGCCGTGCGCAACGCGTTGCCCGACTTGTTAAAAACCATTCAAATTTGCCACCTGTGCGGCCGTGGCAACCTCGATCCGTCCTTAAACAACACACAGGGCTATACCCAATTTGAATACGTCTCCGAAGACCTGCCCCACCTTTTTTCCGCCGCCGATTTTGTCGTTTCCAGAGCCGGCGCCACCACCCTGTTTGAACTGCTTTGCCTGCGCAAACCCACGCTGCTCATCCCGCTGTCTGCACGCGCCAGCCGGGGCGATCAAATTCTCAATGCGAAATCCTTTCAAAATGCCGGTTACAGCCTTGTGCTCAATGAAGAAGACCTCACGCCCCAAACCCTCATCCAATCTCTCACCACCCTTCAGCAACAAAGCCCAACATTGCAAACGGCCATGGCCCACTGGGCAAACCGCGATGCCATTTCAGACATTCTGTCCCTCATCAAAACCCACCAAAAATAAAACGGGCGAATAACAAATGATATGACACCATACCTGATCATATTCTTTACAGGGCTCCTCGCCTGTTCCCACGCGCCCATTCCTATGCGGTTTGTGCCCGAAATGGCATCTTTCCCAGAGGCGGCATGGCAGAGCTTAGACCCTAACTCATCAGGTCAGGCCATTCAAAACGCCATGCTTGCCTATATCCAGCATCGAGATCAGGTCCTCACCCAAATTACCGCAGATCAGGTGCGCCAACTGTCTCGCTGGGCACAAACAGAAATGGCGGGCTATCAAATGCCCGCCTTTACAAGCCTCACCTTTCAGCCCACACATACAGGTCCTGAAAATCAACTCCTCATCGAAAGTGTGCTCGACACCCTGCCGTCACACAGCCCACTCGTCACCCGGCAACTCAAACTCTACCTCGTTTACAACCCGCAAAAAAATATCATCACCAAAGCCATCGTGACCATTCGCGGCTGGGCAGAAGAATAATGAAAACCATCCACCTCGATCCGATCCTCCACGCCTACCATTTGTCAGGTGCACAGGTCACACATCAAACCGAAAGCCTGCACACCGCCTATCACATCCAGCATCCATCGGGCAACCACATCGTCAAACGACTGACCTTTCCTCCCGATGACACCCAGCATCAAAAACTCACCCTGTCCTGTCGCCTGATGGCACATCTCCATACACAAGGTTTTCCATGTCCCAATCCGCTTATAAATCAACAGGGCCACTTTGTCACCGAATACAACGGGCAGCACTATCAGGCATTCACCGTCATTCCCGGACAGCCTGATTGGAACACCATCACGCCCAACCGCATTCAACAAACAGGTGAATTACTCGGTAAGTTTCACCGCTTGCAACAAACCTTTCCCGACATGCCACCGCCTGTTGATCTGCAAGATCGCATCAAAATGGGTATGCAACGCATCATCGCCGAATGGGAAACTTATCCCATCACAAGAAA
The DNA here is from genome assembly GCA_964200925.1 of Candidatus Latescibacterota bacterium. Lineage (GTDB taxonomy): Bacteria > Latescibacterota > UBA2968 > UBA2968 > UBA2968 > CAXNEV01. Next base: position 10,208 of record CAXNEV010000003.1, read on the forward strand.
TGACATTCGCCTTGCCGCACACGAAGCCCTATCCAATATTCATACCCTCTGGTCACCTCTTCAAACACTTCCAACTGGCCTCATGCACACCGACGCCACCCCCGGCAATGTCTTTTTTCATGGCGAACACCTCACGGGCCTCATCGACTTCGAGGTGATTCCCGGTGCTTTTTTGCTCGACCTGTGTATGGCCGCCTTGCGCTGGGCCGATGCCTTCGACCCAACCACGCAAATGAACCACCTCGACACAAACAAACTCAAGCAATTTTTAACCGCCTACAACAACACCCGTCCGCTGAACCCATTGGAAACAGACGCACTGAAAAATAGCCTGTTGCTTGCCGCAATATGGTCCTGGAGCCGCCAGCGTCCCCATCGTGCAAATGATCCGGCCTTTCGCCTCACATCACGCGGTGACATCGTTTTGGCAGTACAAAACCTGAACCTGTCAGGTTGACAATGCCTTCGGCACCTTCTTCCGGGCGTGTGGACCATCGCGTTTATTTCTCAATTTCCCCATCGACTGTCACAAACGCCGCTTTGATATTTGTCCCACCCAGGTCCACGCCAATTGCACAGCGGTTCGCCATTTCTACCCACGTCCATCCGCCATATCGGCAATCCAGTTGATATGTGGGCCGAATCCTTTTATTATGGGCACCAACACCACCAATCCTGCAATCCCTTCACCCTTTAATCGGCGCTTAATTTTTTTGAGGCGTCCTTTAACGGTCTGCACCAACATCAAAACACCTTCTGTGTTGCCAGCACCGATCAAAAACCTTTGCGGCACGATATCGGCCCGTGCAATCAGCCGGTCTTGAACCAGCACCCGGCCCAGAAGTGCCGCCGCATCCACGGAGTCCATCGAAATGGCAAGCAAATAGGGTGCAGTCTTTAAATACATGTTCACAGTCACCAACCGTCGATCATTTTTGCCCTGTTGCAATTCCTTATTTTTTTCCATCGCAAAATGCGCCATGAACAAAAGCCGATTTCGCAACCTCGAATGTGATGCAAACAGGCGCGATTCACCTGCTTTTTGAAACACATATTGTGCACCCTGAAGAAAAAATTGTCGCACCAAAAATTGTGCGACAATCAAAAAAAGGCAAATCACAACGCCTTGCAAAACGTTCGCTTTAATCTGATCCATAAGATTATCGCGCTCCGATGATCGTTGCATAACCAGGGTCTGTTGCATGGCCAACCGTGCCTGAACAGCCTCTTCCGAAACAGGCCGTTCTTCAGCCAGTTTTTTAGCAATGTCCAGAACGCGCTGATTGGGTGCCTGGGAAGGTGAAACCGATATTTCTATCGGCATCACCCCCGCCACCACATCGTGTGCAATGCGGGAAATAAGAGCTTCTTGTTCATCTTCGGCCTGCACCGAAAGGGCCGCCAACAACACAATCGAAATGACCCGGAATATCATTTTATATCCTATTTTCAGTAGATCACAAATTTGCTGTTGATGGGAGTGGTTTCCAACCGCGCACGGCGCAAATAAACTTATGTAAAAAAACACTCACGGCAAATGAATCATCGACCGCGACAACGCAATCATTTCAGGAACATCGCCGCTCAAATCTTCTGCCCGATGTATCAAATCCTTCAACTGCCCGCTGGTGGTCTTCAAAATCACCATGGCCTCCGACTGATCACGAGCACCCTCTCCCGACCGATAAATAGAACGCACAGTTGGTATAACTGTGCCTCCAGAAGCCAGTGCATCACCAATCAGAACCTGACCAAATTTTAAAGCATCAGCTTCCGTTCTTGTTGTCAACAACACGCCCAGCGGCGCATCAACACCCTCGGCAGCAACCCTTCTTCCTACTGCACCAACAATGGCGCGCACAACCAGCAAGGCAACAACAATTGCAATACCTTTGGACACATAAATCACAATCGTCTGAATGAATTTATTTCGCGCTTCTTTTTTGTCGTCATACCGCTGTTTTTCTGCAAGCATCAATTCGGCATCTTGAACCACTTGCCTGGAAATTTGAGCAATCATCGCCTCTTGTTCTGCCGTGATAGACGAACCAGACATCACACCTTGAGACACCAGACGCACAATGCGCGCAATTTGCACCATCTGTTCTGCCTGAAGTTGTGCAACAACCTGTTCGCGGGTCACGGTTGTTGTGTCTTGCCCCCAAAGAGGAGAACCTGCGATCATCGGCAAAAGGAACCCAACCCATAAAAATCTCATAAACAAACCTCTTTTAAAGCGCCCTGTGCTTTCATATCATCATGCAACAAATCTTCCCATGTCGAAATCGACCAGAATATATCTTTGTTCAAAACCAGAAGCCAGGAGAAACTGCCATGCCGCGTTATGAATTTACAGACAATGTGTTCATTGAAAAACGCATAGCTGGAAAGCCCCACGCCGGAAAAGTGCTGGCCGCCGTACAGGCCCATGCAGACGATATTCCCTTTTTTTGTGCAGGCACTGTTGCCAAACTCATCGACGAAGGTTATACCGCCTACCTCATTCAAACCACCAACGATGAAAAATGCGGCCCCACAACCAGTCTTGGACAAACCATTTTGAGTAACGAACAGGAAGTGGATGATCTGGCGCATGTGCTTGGTTTTAAAGGCGTGTACCACCTCGGTTATCGCAACCACCGCCTCGACGAAGCTTCGTGGACAGAGCTTCGTGCCAGGCTGGTCTTGTTGTTCCGCTTTTTGAAAGTCGATACAGTGCTCACCTTCAATCCCTGGGGCGAATGGGAAGAAAACCCCGATCACACCGTCACCGGACGCGCCGTTGAAGCCGCCAGTTGGATGGGGGGCATGAACAAAGACTATCCCGAACAAATCGCCGCTGGTTTAAAACCCCATTCGGTGCGCGAAAAATACTATTTTGTCGCACGTCCCACACAACAATTCAACCGCATGGTTGACATCGGCGACTTTATCGACGCCAAGATTGCCGCTTTAAGCGTCAACAAAACACAGGGCCCTGCCGGTTCTCATGGTTCAAAACTCAAAACCCGCCTGGCCCAACAGGGCCTCAAACTCCCACTGCTCGAAGGTGATGCCGAAACAGCCGACCGCGCCTACATTCGCCAATTTGGTCTGCAACCCTACCGCGCTTTGGGCCAACCCTATGGCCTTGATTACGCCGAAGCCTTTTTCCACATCTCACCCGAATTTCATTTCCTCGGCGCGGTGCGCCCTCAAGATGTGGAACAATACATCAAAGACCATGCCGTGCAAATCAAATAGATTTTTCACACCATACAAAATCAGGGACCGGAAAGAAACAATCTATGTCAGAACCCAACTCATCGTCCCCCTTTTCTAAAGGGGGGTTCGACCCCAAAAAACTCGACCGCGCGCGCCAGGTTCTGGAATCCCACGTTCAAAACCGCACCACCCCCGGAGCCGTTGGTCTCATCGTGCGCCACAACAGTGAAATCGCCTGTTTCGCTGTCGGCAAACACACCTACGATCCCCATGCCCCAATTGTTCAACCCAACACCCTCTATGACCTGGCCTCTGTCACCAAAGTGGTTGCCACTGCCACCTTGTGTCTGATCTTTGCCCATCAGGGCAAACTCGACCTCGATGCCCCTGTGCAAACTTATGTGCCCACATTCACTGGTGTAGGCACACATCGCGTCACCATCCGCCACCTGTTGGCCCACTGCGGCGGCCTGCCAGCACATGTTCACCTCTACAAAACCCATCACACACGCACAGAAATACTCAGCGCCGTTTGCAAGCTCGACCTCGCCTACGAACCCGGCACCAATACCATTTATTCCGACATGGGTTTTTTGCTTATCGGCATGGCCCTCGAAACCATCGGCAAAAATTCCCTCGACCATTTAACCAAACAACACATCTTTGACCCCTTCGGCATGGCCGAAACCATGTACTGTCCACCACCCGATCTTTTGCCGCGCATTCCCCCCACCGAAATTAAAACCAACCTGCGCACCGGCCTTGTACACGGCGAAGTACACGACGAAAACGCCGCATCAATCGGCGGTGTTGCCTCACATGCCGGCCTGTTTGCCACCGCCTCAAACCTCGGCCAATTCCTGCGTGTCTATCTGTCAAATGGCCTGCTCAACAACAAACGCGTTTTACCCACCGAAGGCATCCGCCAATTTACCACCCGTGCCAATCTCGCGCCCAACAGCACCTGGGCCCTCGGCTGGGACACCGTCTCTCCCGGTGGCAGCACCACCGGATGTTACTTCTCCGAAAAATCCTTCGGTTCCCTCGGTTTCACCGGCACCTCGTTATGGGCCGACCCCACCCGCGACCTCGGTGTTGTGTTGCTCACCAACCGCGTTCATCCCACTCGCGACAACGCTCAGATCAAACAACTTCGACCCGAATTTCACGATGCCATCTCTGAAGCGCTATTATAAAAGGAGACTTGTATTACTGCCGCTGAATGCTGAAATTGTTTTTCCCGCATCGCCTGGTTCTGGTGTCAAAAGGGTCAGCGCCAGAGGCGATTGGGGAAAATTGGAAGCAGGGGATGCCAATAGCAAATTCAACCAGCACATCAAATTGCTTGTGCAAGCATTCACCCATTCGTGATACCCATTGTTCTCAATAAAAAACACCCGTATTTTTTATAACCCATCTCAAAACTCATTTTTTGGAGCATCACAATGGCCTATTTCACAGAAGCAGATAAAACACACTTCAAAGAAAATGGATACATAGTCAAACACGATGTGGTGCCCATGCCCCTCATCAACCGCGCCATTGACATTTTGTGGGAAGAAATCGAAGCCGACCGCAACGATCCCCAAACCTGGATCAATGCCGGGCCAGGGGGCAATTTAAAATGCAGCAATCACCCCGACATTCGCGCCACTCTGACCGAAACGCCCATTCAGGCAATGTGTGAAGAACTCATTGGCAAAAACACCCTCACCGTTTCCAACTACACCTTTGCCAAAATGATTTATCCCGAAGGCCACAACAACTGGACACCCGCCACGCAAATGCACCTGGATGGTTACACCACAGATGGCGTATATGATGCTTTCACCATTGCCGTCACCGTCAACATCAACCACATCAAACCGCGATCCGGCGGATTCACCGTTTGGCCCGGCTCTCACAAACGCGTACACAATTACTTCAAAACACACAGCGTGCTCAATGGCATGAAAGCCGTACAGGACGATCAGGGCAATTACACCGATCTGCCCGAACCCATCGATGTCACCGGGCCACCGGGCACCATCACTTTCTGGCACAACCTCATGCTGCACAGCCCCGGCAGAAATTGTGGCCGCGACATTCGCATGGCCTTTGTCAGTCGCTTCCGCCGCAAAGACCTGAACGCCATTCGTTTTGAATTTCCCGATGATATGTGGACATATTGGGAAGGGTTGAGAAATTCATAATCCTTTGAAGATCATATCGCAAATGACATTGTACACCAGAAGCAAAATGACCCATATTTCAAAGTGAGATATGGGTCATTTTTTGAAGAATATGACATGCAGTACCGACAGGGAATCTTCAAGAAAACGTGAAAAATGGCCGTGAATAAAAATACCATATTAACCGCCATGTTGTGTGAACATCTGCAATCGGTCTCGCCAAAAATATAACCGGATCGTCCTAAAACGTTATAGATCATCAGGTTATTGAAGTGTCGTTTCGATCTTTGTCTATCCGGGTGCAAATGGCCTATCGCGTTCGAAAAAGCTTCTCAAATTTTTATACAATCGCCAAATTTACGCATAGATGTCACGGCAGAAGGCGCTCAACGCTTCAACCAGGGCACATGGCCATTCCCCTGCATGGTCGCCTGCAAAAGGCGGCTCATCTCGGCAAAGGTGTCTTGATCGATCTTTGACTTTTCTGTGGTTTCATGCGGATCGCTGTTCAGATCAAAAAGTTCCAGCGATTCAAACGGACTGTTGTGCAGCAATTTCACATCCCCGCGCCGCACCGCATGCTGACAAAGCCCCAAAAATCGTTGGCCGCCTTCCCGGCGTATCCAGTAAAGGGTGCGATTTGAAAGATCCTGCGAATTCCCTTTTAGCGTTGGCAAAATCGACTGCCCTTCTATCACATGGTCAAGCGGCAAACCAACCACGTCGCAAATCGTGGGAAACACATCCATCAACATGGCCGGTTCATCACACACACGGCCCATTTCTATTTCACCCGGCCACCGCACACAGGCCGGCACCCGAATGCCCCCTTCATACATATCGCCCTTCTGCCCGCGATAGGGTCCATTGGTGGCCCCCACAGTCATTTGCCCACCGTTGTCCGATGTGTAAATCACCAGTGTATTGGACAATTGCCCGGTTTTTTCAAGGGCATTTAACACACGCCCAATGCGATCATCCAGATGTTCCACCAGCGCCACATATCGCACCCGTTCTAACGAGGCGTCTGGCTCGCGCTGCCTCACCCGATCCACCCAGTCTTGCGGCGGCTGAATCGGCGTGTGTGGTGCATTGTAGGCCAGATACAAAAAAAAGGGCTGGGAGACATGCGCATGGGCACGCACAAAATCCACCGCCCAATCGGTAAACAAATCCGTTGCATGTCCTCTTGGATCAATGATCTCCAGATTGTGTCGCATATAGTTTTGGTCATGCCGCAAATGCGTGTAATAATCGTCCATCATATCGCCCAAAAACCCGTGAAAATGATCAAATCCGCGTTGGCACGGATGGTTTTCTGCATCCAACCCCAAGTGCCATTTTCCGATTAATGCTGTGTGATAATCTTTTTGTTTGAGCATCGACGGCAACGTCACTGCATCTTGCCGGAAATATCCCCAACTGTTATTCCCATGCGTGCGAATCACCCCCGGTACCCCCACCCGGTCGGGAAACCGACCCGTCATCAGCGCAGCCCGGCTGGGTGAACACACCGACGAATTGGCATAAAAATTTGAGAACCGCATTCCTTCTGATGCGATGCGATCCATGTTTGGCGTTTGAATATGTGGCCCGCCGTGCATCGAAACATCGCCATATCCATGATCATCTGCCAGAATCAAAAGAATGTTGGGCAAAGAAACCATGACATATCTCCACAAAAAAATTGCCCTTTGATACAAAACCCACTATGATAAGGTTATGTGTCCTATGAATCTCACTTTAAAAAGGATCTCTCATGCCCCGCATCCTCATCGCCGAATGCAAACAGGAAATTTCGTCGTTCAATCCGGTCATCTGCACTTATGACAGCTTTACCGTCAACACAGGCCAATCCCTTTTTGCCTATCACAACAACATTGAAACCGAAGTCAGCGGTGCTCTGTCTGTCTTTTCCCAACGGCCTGACATGGAACTCATTCCGGCTTATGGGGCGCGTGCCACATCGGCTGGGCCTTTGTCGCACGAAAGTTTTGAACGCATCGCATCCGAATTTCTCCAGGCGGTACAGAAAAACGCGCAAGGCATTGATGCCTGTTATTTTTCCATGCACGGTGCAATGGGCACCACAAAAGAACTCGATCCCGAAGGTTATTTGCTGCAGGAAACCCGAAAAATAATCGGCCCCAAAATCCCCATTGTGCTCTCTCTCGATTTACACGGCATTTTAACAGCGCGGATGCTTCAACACACCAATGGTCTCGCGCTTTACCACACCTATCCCCATGTCGATTTTGCCGATACCGGCGCGCGTGCGGCAAAACTGTTGTTGCGCATCCTCGATGACCATGCCCATCCCGTTGTTGCCCGGGTGCGCATGCCCGTGCTGGTGCGCGGCAATGAACTGATCACCGAAACAGGCGTTTATGGTCAGTCAATTCGGTATGCCCAGGCCCTTGAAAAACAAGACGGCATTCTGGCGGCAGGTTTGATGATTGGCAATCCCTTTACCGATGTGCCCGACCTGTGCTGTCAATCCGTGGTGATCACCAACAACGACCCGGAACGGGCCAAACGCGAAGCACTAAAAATGGCGCAGGATTTCTGGGCGCGGCGCATGCAAATGCAACCCGAACTGGTCAGCATTGAAGCCGCCATAACCGATGCCAAAAATCGCAATGGCCCCGTCATTTTTACCGATGCCGCCGATGCACCATCTTCAGGCGCCCCCGGCGACAGCAATGCCCTGCTTGCTGCCCTCATTCAACATCACTACAAAGGGCAAGCCCTTGTGCCCATCGTGGATGCCCCTGCTGTACAAAAAGCCATGGCCGCAGGTGTGGGCAATCGGGTTGTGGTAACACTTGGCGGAACTCTTGACCCGCGTTTTAAACCCGTTCGACTTGAAGCAACCGTTGACATGCTGTCACAGGGAAACTATCTGTCCGAGTCCTGGGGCAACATGCAACATGCCGGGTTAACCGCCGTTTTAAAAAGCAAGAATTTCACGGTCATCGCGGTGAGCCGTTCCATCAGCATTGTGGACCGATCCCTTTTTCTCGCCCACGGTCAAAACCCCAAACACTTTGACCTGATCGTCGTCAAGTCGCCGCATTGCCAGTTCCAATTTTTTGATGAATGGGCCGAAAAAAATTACAACATCGATGCCCCCGGCGCCACCAGCGCCAATCTCAAAACGCTGGGACATACCATTTGCCAGCGCCCCATCGTGCCGCTGGATAACAACGTGACCTTTGAACCAAAAGCCGAAATTTTTACATAAAATCTACGGTCTCTCCGGCAGGGGCACGGGTTGGGCATCTTCCGTCTGAATGCTCCAATCCGCCAATTTTAATCGCAAATCTGCCAGCACGTCGCGATGTTTCGAATCATCCACCACATTGTGCAATTCCCACGGGTCATTCACCAGATCGTAGAGTTCGTCTTTGTCGCCCATCGCATCGTGAACATATTTCCAATCCTTCGTGCGCACCATTTTGCGACGGCCTTCGGCCTCGCGCCACCGCAGCGATTGCATCAATGCGCGACGGCCATAGGGTTTTTCCATCTTTTCCAGATCGGCCAGGGCAAAGGCTGGCCCACCCGCGCCGTATTCTGAAAACGCCGCATCCCTCGGTGGTGCCTGGGTCACGGTGGGCAAACCTTTTCCATGCATGGACCGGGGAATCTCAATCCCCTGCAAGTCAAACAGCGTGGGCACAATGTCGATCAAATTCACCATGCTGTGATCCATCACCCCAGCCTGAACATGCCCCGGCCACGACACAATCAGCGGCACCCGTGTCAAACAATCGTAAAACACCCCGCCCTTGCACTGCATCTGGTGTTCACCCATACAATCGCCATGATCAGAACAGAAAACCACAATTGTATTCTTTCGCAAATCCAGCCGATCCAATGCCTCTAAAATCTGCCCCATGCTGTCGTCCAAAAACCGCACCATGCCATAATACGCGCCGATGACCCCATAAATATCCTTTTCCGCATCGTTCTGCATGCCCATCATCGCATGCAAAATCCGGTTGCGTTCCGGTGCTGTGCCATCGGTAAATTCATCGGCCCGCCACGGTGGCAATTCAATCTTATCTTGTGGAAACATGTCGGCATATCGGCAAGGCACTTCCCACGGTTCGTGCGGATCAGGAAATGACAGCCACAATACAAACGGTTCGTCCCCTCGTTCTTCCAAAAACCGAATGGTCTGCCCCGCCAGCAAACCCGATGAATATTTTTCCAGCGGCGCATCCGTTGTGCCATAGGCATAAGCAGGTGTTCGATTCGGCAAATTGCGACGTCCTTTATGCGCGTCTAAAATCTCAGCAACTGGATAAATCCAATCCATCCCTTTTGTCGTCGGATCGTTCGGCAAACCGCCATGCCCAAGTTCACACCACGTATCAAACAGATCCAGATCGTTCTGTTCGACAAAACAGTGGTTTTTTCCGATTAACCCACAATGATAACCCGCTTCTTTCCAGATTTTAAACGCATGCACGGCATCGGCCTTCATCGGCGTTTCATTGCGCCGCCCGCCGTGTGAATGCGGAAACTGCGATGTCCAGAATGAAATCCGCGCGGGCATACACAACGGGTGTGGCGTAATCGCATGCTGAAACAACACGCCTTCATTTGCCAGTCGTGCCATCGACGGCGTTTGACAAAATGTGTTGCCATACAAATGGCTCGCCGTCGCTTTCATCTGATCGCACATCATCACAATCACATTGGGCCGATTCATCCAATCCTCCTGAATTTTTGTTGCATTCATATTGACGCTCAATATCAGTACATCACGAAAGGTAAGATCAGGAAAGGTAAAAGGCTTAAAAAGGCAGCACGAATGCGCCATCATCGTAAGGGCATCCCCCCGTGGATGCCCACTTGGGGCAGGCACGGGGGGATGCCCTTACGACAATCACCTATGCACAGAGGGGGTCTGTATTGTCTTTCGTGATCTACTGAATATAGCAGGGTAAAGCAAAACGCAAAATACCAAACCGCCTTGGTCTATGATATATGCGAAAAACATCTTGACAAATGCTTTTTAATCGGGCTATTTTTAAAAATGACATATGCATCAGTTGCACTATTTCGCACTTTCCCGCTACCCTTTTTTGCCGATAAATCGCTTCAAGACAGTCTTCACATGCACCGGCATTTTCCATGCCTTGATATGGATGCTCTTTGGATGTGATACAGATGCGAACGCATCTAAGCTTGCGAACGCACGGCCATCATCAGCGCTTTGATATACCCCAACGCGTATGCCCAGTATCGATGGCCCCACTCGGAATCCCCTTCAACTTTGATGTGGTGGTCGGGTGCAAAATAACCTTCATAACCCACGTCGCAATAGGCTTTCATCGTCGCGTACATATCTGTATCCCCTTCATCTGGGAACGTTTCCACAAATTTTTCTGTGGTGCCCTTGATATTGCGAAAATGCACCCAGGCCAGTTTTCCACGCTCGCCAAAGTAGCGAATTTCTTCGGGCACATTGGCCCCCATTTCGGTAAAACAACCCACACAGAAAAGCAATTTGTTTTGCTTGCTCGGTGCCATTTCAAGCAACTTCCGAAAAGCTTCCGGGCTGCGCATAATGCGGGCAACACCACTGATTTGAGGTATCTGAGGATCGTCCGGGTGCATGACCATAACAACCCCGGCTTCTTCTGCTACCGGCATCATGGCTTTGAGAAAATAGCGAAGGTTATCCCACATCTCATCATCGCTGATGGGGCGTCGATGGCTTTTTGGAATGAGACTTGTATCGACCCCAGCCGAAGCAAAAAGGGGTGCGTTCTTCACCAGGTCGGCATCAAAGCTGGTGCTCAAGGCACCGCCCCGCACGGGCGTGTGGGAAGACGTGCGGTAAAACCGAAGGGCATGGATGTTATAAGTATAAACCGGAATGCCCACGGCACCCATGTTGCGAATGGTCTGGTGTAAGTTTTCTATTTGTTCATCGCGACCCGGTAGCCCGAGCATCCATTTGTAATGCCAGGCCCACGGCGTATTGCCACCCATTGCCGCCAGTTCCATCCCATAGGATTCCACGCGCGTTTTAAGCGTCAGCAAACGAGCATAACTGTAATGTCCTTTATCATTCGGCCCCGGTTCGAGGTTGGCCATGATTCCCTTTACACCCATCTGCTGAAGAAATTTCAGTTTCTCATCGGTAATCTGACCAATGTGATCCATGCCCAGTTTCATGTTGCCTCCTTCGGTTAATAGTCCTCTAAACCGCCATTTGCACAATCAATCCCATTTATCCATTGACAACCCGGCGCAATAAACCACCCGTGCCCATTTCGTTTGCCCACGGTGTAAAATCCGCTCATGTGTTAAAAACTCCATTCTAATCTGTTATCAATAGATTGCCATATATGAACAAATTTGTTAATATATGGCACATGGATTGGGAAATCATTTACTACAGCGAAAACGTTCAGAAAACGATCAATGCATGGCCCGTTGGTATTCGCGCAGTCTATGCCCGAATAACGGATCGCATCATGATGTTCGGTCCCAATTTGGGCATGCCGTTTACCAGAGCATTTGGAAATGGGCTTTTTGAAATTCGTTCTAAAGGACACGAGGGTATTGCTCGTGCATTTTTCTGTACTCTGGTTGGACGTAAAATCATCATTCTTCATGCCTACATCAAAAAATCAGATAAAACACCGAAAAAAGAACTTGCTGTTGCACGCCGCCGCCAGCAGGAGGTCACCAGTGAAGACGCATAAAGAAATGATCGAGGAATGGATGAAAAATCCGAAATTTGTCGAAGAATATAATGCCATAGGTGAAGAATTTGCCCTGTTTGACGAGATGCTCAAAGCGCGAAAAAAGGCAGGTTTAACCCAGGCAGATGTAGCAAAAAAAATGGGTACCAAAACCCCGGCTGTTGCACGATTGGAGGCGTTTGGAAGACATAAAAAACACTCCCCATCTATTGTCACGCTTCAAAAATATGCTGAAGCCGTTGGGTGTCGGCTAGAGATTAAGCTTGTATCCAAAGTTTAATGCTGTTTTTCAAACCGGATCTGCGCCGGAATTTTCCCGGCATTGGGAATCAGATCAGCCCCAATGATGGGCCAGGGCACGTCGCCAAAAAAGCCGGGTTTTTCCGTTAAATACAAAGAGATCGGAATCGTTTTGTCCGAAACATTGGGATGCCAGTTCACAACACCATTTACATAATTGCCATGAAGAAAGGTGTTTTGGACAGATTCCTGTATATCAATCCGCTGATCGTTGGTGAGAAATTCATTTCCAATCACATTTTGGGCATGTGAGTGATCCCGAATGCGAAGGCCATAAGCTTCTATTCGATTTCTCAAAAACGTATTGCCCGGCCCAACAGGCCCCCAGTAATCGCTCACATCGATCTTTTGAACAACATTGCTTTCGAACAAATTCATAAACGGAAAATGCCCATGTAAAGAAATATCACAGGGAACCCATGTGCCTTCCGATTGGGTTTCAATCGAATAGTTATACCCAAACACATTGCCACATGCGCCCACCTGAACCAGCATCGCATGCCGCAAATGTTTAAAAATGTTATTTTCCGTCAAACAATCCGTGACGTGCTGACCCAAATTGACCCCATACCCATGTCCACCGCCGCCATAATCGTAGGAATCGTGAAAATAGTTGTCGCGAAACTCACAGCGATACGCTGACGAAACGCCCACATGATTGGTGCTGGTGTAGTCACTTTCGACATGGCGCACCCAGCAATAAGCTGCATTTCGAATGCCAATGGTCGCCGGATCGCCACTTGAACTCAATTTGATATACAGATTTTACACACCTGCCCGTTCAACCAAACCCTGTGTTCGGATCTGTGGATTCAGCGCGGCTTGAAAAGTGATGTATAAGGGTTTGTCCAGCATAAGCGTGTTGCCGTTTACCTGTTTAACCTTCAAAAACTGCCCCACCGAATAATTGGCCCATGGCTCGTTCCATTTTGGATCGGTGTACATCACATCGGGATCATTCTCCTGCTGAATTTCGACAAAATCACCTGTTTTAAACGGGCTGCCATCAGCCACGGTTATTGGATCAGAACCAGAATCATATCCATCAACCACGTTGACCCATTCACCGCGATTGTATTTGACAATGGCTATGGCCGCACGGTCTGTGATGTCAAACAACAACCGCGTTTTGTCGGCCCCTGCACCGCGCAGCACCACGCTTTTGCCAATCGTCAGTCCTTTTTTCAGCACATAATCGCCCTTGGGAATCAAAACTGCGCCCCCATCAACCGCATCAATCGCCTTTTGAATGGCCGCCGCATCGTCCGACACACCGTCTCCAACAGCACCATAATCCCTGACATTGGCTTTAACCATGACATCGGGAATGCCACCCGGAATACCGGGTGTCCAACGAATGTGTTGATTCATGTGTACACCCTCCCCAGATGCAGAATTTGCGATCAGAATCAGGGCAAAAATTGCAAACAACAAAAGAAAAAAAGAAACCTGCTTTCCCACTTCCTGCTTCCCTCTTGTATCCATCGTCTCCCTACGCACATACCCCGTCCTTTTCTCGCCAGCGATTGTAGTGCGGAATATTTTTGATTGCCAGCCTATCACGGGTATCGCACCAGCTTTGCGCCCAAATTTTGGGATCGCGCAATTCGCTGTTGGGATTTGATCGGCTTCTGGCCACAAACCCCGGAAACACCTCTCGCCCTGTGGACTGGCCAATGGGATTGTATCGAATGTCAAAACTGATGCGCACTTCATCACTCACATTGGGCAATGATGCGTGGCAGGTGCGCCGATGCAAAAACAGAACGTCACCCGGTTCCATAGGCACAGGAAAGGCATTGTTGAGATCGAGCATGGGATCGGGAATGGCCAGCCCGGAAACGGTTGGGCAATGGTGCAAAATGCCTGCTTTGTGACTGCGCGGAATAATCTTCAGACAGCCATTTTCAAGTGTCGCATGGGTGAGTGGCCACCACACCGTCAACATATTGGTCTCATCGGCTTCTGGCAACACCACGCCATTGTCCTGATGCCAGGGCGTCACACCCGCATCGAACCCACCTTTGGACCCCGTTTTGGGATCCATCCGATCATCTGGCAAAACGTGCTGAGGCGGTTTGATTCGGATGTGTTGTACGGGGTTTGAAAAAATCTCTGGCCCAATCAAATCTTCCACCACATCCAAAAGCGTCTCATTGCGAAGCGCATGAAAAACTTCTGGCCCAACCCAAATGGGAGAAGAAGCCGTTGTGCCCGCTTGTGGTAGCGAACAATCAAAATGCTGGGAAAGCACCCGGCCACTGTCTTTATAACATGCGATCATCCGGTCGCTGAAATTGAGCGCCTCGTAGCGCGATTGGATTTCTCCTGCATCATATAGTTCGTTTGCCAATTGGTCGAGAACATTGGCATATTCATCCATGACGGGCTTGATATCTCGCTCGGGATCGAGAAGGCTGCGAATGAGAATGAAACCTTCGTCCTCGAAGTGCTGGTATTCTTTTGCTGTCAGTCGGTTCATCCTAAGTCTCCTAAAATATCTGCAATCGCCTATTCCCCAAAGTTCATACGGGCTGATCTTATGCATGAGTGCATCGACAAACTACAACATAAACCGCTCAGAATCTACAGAAACACACACCGAGACATTGGACTTAGGAGTGAAAAACAACGGAGTGCTCCATGAGCTGTTTGTTTTTATAAACAAATTTGCCTGAGAAAAAATGATCCTGATCGAGCCATTTCAAGAAGATGCGATCTCCTTCCCATAAATTGAGGTTTAATACATCGGCATGGTTAATCCTGGGGTGATGAAAATAGGCCAAATTGAGGAAGTTTTTTCCCGGTGAAGATTTCGTGTTTTTGTTCCGTGGTGAAGTTGTCAGAGCATAAGCAATCTGTATTGCTTGCCTAATCTGGTCGTGCTATTTTATGGCATCCACAAGATCAT
>CAXNEV010000004.1:0-25029 GCA_964200925.1 Candidatus Latescibacterota bacterium
AATTGCGCGGGTATTTGACAGTGTCGGCAGATGCGACTGGTGCGGTGTCAGCGGCAGAAACACAGGCCTCAGTCAAAGTGTCGATGCGATCGGGTGCGGTGTTGCGCCTTGAAGCCCAACCAGGAGGTGTTGCCGCCGATGCAAACAAAGGCAATTATCGCACTGGGGATATGGATGGTGACGGTGTGATCAATTTTGGCGATTTTTTACAGTTTGCTGCGGCATTTGGCAAACGCTCTGGCATGGCTGCTTTTGACTCATCAGCCGATATCGATCAAAATGGCGAGGTTGATTTTGCCGATTTTCTGACTTTTGCGGCCCATTACGGTCGTTAACCCCCCCATAGATTTATGCACATCCCTTTTCCCTCCAAAAGGTTGTGTGCTGTGCGCCCGATCAGAATATGGTCGGGCGCATTTGTTTGCTTGAGATTTGAGATGGGTTCAAACCTACTTGTTTCCGGCCTCACATGAAAGACCCGTTGACGATGCGGGAAGGTGGCCTTATACTTAACCACTTCTATTTTTTTATCATCCCTTAAATTTGAGTTTGTTATGAATGACATACGTTATGCCACAGGGCGGGTAACCCTGATGCCAGCAACACCTGTTCAGGTCAATCAACAAGGGCGATGGACGCTGGTATTTACAGCAGGAGAAGGGGGGTGGGATGCTGGCACCACCATGTATATATCTATGCCGCAAGGGTTCACCGCGCCACAAATTGATAATCCTCTGTCGCCCGGTTTTGTGCAGATAACAGAAAAAACAACCCAGGCCGACGTGAGTGTGGCTGTGGGGCGGGTGCCGGGTGAAACAAAAGAAGATGTGAATGCAGATATGGGCATTTATTTATTTGTAGAGCGTGCACAAATAAAAAACAATGAGACTTTCCATCTCGTTTATGGCGCCGGTGACGGGCAGGCGTTTGCACCTTCATTTGCAGGTTTGGCATCTTTTCCCGTGTGGATCTGCGTGGATGGACGCGCGTTGCCCGATCGGTTTTTACCGGTCAAAAATGCGCCTGTTTTGCCTACGGTGGCCAGGGATTTGGGGCAATTGGAAGTGCTTGCACCCTCCGGGGGACAAGCGGGTATGCCGCTGACGATGCGGGTGATTGGGCGCGATGTTTTGGGCAATCGCTGTGTTGGGTGGCGCGGCTGGTTTCGCATGGAGTCCGATGTTCAAGGGGTGTTGATTCCGGCATCGCAGCGCAATGAAGATACCACGGGTGAAGGGGCTTTGCTGGATGTGGGGTTTTCAGATCGGTTAACGGGTGTGGTTCGGCTTCGGGTGCGCGAGTCCGATTCAGGTGTTGTGGGACGAAGCAATCCCATTTTGATGGGTGAACCCACGCCGTTTTGGGGCGATTTGCACGCGTGTTTGCCCGAAGATGTGTCGGCACATCCCGACCTGGATTTTATTTTGAATGTGGGAACTGTTCCCACGTTGCAAAAAGCTTCTTTTCATTTTCAGACCGATTCTGTAGAAGGGGCTTTAACCACGCCAAGTTCGGGATTTTTGCGCTTTTCTCTGCCCGATGCCCATAGCGACGAGATGTTGCCGTCGCATTTGCTGGAGATTTATTCGTGCTGGGGCAACCGGGAACACTGGGGGGGGCAACGGCCCGATATTCGGTTAGATCGCCATCCCGACCGCACAGCACAAGGTGTGCTGGCCCAGGGCATTATTGCCGGGTTTGCAGCAGGTAGCAACAGTCGTTTTGGGGTTGGCCGCGATGCGCGACGGGCCGAGGCTGGGCGAGGGTATCCGGCAGGGATGACGGCTGTTTATGCCGACTCTCTGGATCAGAAAGATCTGTTTTTTGCCTTGCGCGAACGCAGTTGTTATGCCACAACGGGTGCGCGTATTTTACTTCAAGTGTTGATCAACGAACACCCGATGGGGCAGCTTGTTGAGGTGAGTGCTGATGAAGAAAAAATAATGCGAGAAAGACGCATCGTTGCGCGTGTTTATGGCACTGCGCCCATCGAGCGGATTGAAGTAATTCGCAACAATGTCGAAATTTGTACGTATCGCGGCGATGGAGAAGATGTGAAGTTTGAGTGGGTCGATCAGCAAAGTCTCACGCGTATTGCACTGCCTCGCAACTTGCGTGGCGGTGGTTTGACCTGTTATTATTATGTGCGCGTCACACAAAAAGATGGAGAAATGGCCTGGTCGAGTCCCATCTGGTTTATGTTGAAACGGTGAAATTAAATGCTGGCGGCTGGTTGAAAGATTTCTGATCCAAATTCATGGGTTGACACCTGATGTTTAACCTGTTATCTTTACGCAGTAAGGATAGATCACCGAGTTACACGTTAACCGCACAGGGTTTGGGCCCCCTGTGTTTATCGCACAAGCTTCTGACGCTCCGAACAGCAGCTTGGGGACGGGTAACCATGCCGATTTTTGTTTCCCGGTTTTCATCTGACCGGGTTGCCGGAGCAAACCTGCAACAGGTGCGCTCAAATCAAGATCAAACGATTGAAAGCCCGCCCGTGCGCACATTGCGCCGAGAGGTGCAGCCCGAACAAAATCAACAGACGGAAGATTCGCGCATTGAACAATTAACTTCTCGGTTGCGCGAAACTCTGCCTGTGGCTTCTGCGCTGGCCGACCGGTTGACAGAACGGTTGCAAACCGCGCGTCAAGGGCAATCTGCCGACACGGAGCAGGTTGAAACAGATGAGTCAAACCGCCCCGAGGAAGCGCCATCGGCGCAAACAGAGAGGGTTGAGCCGTCTGAAACTTCTGAAACCCCAGAACTTCTCGAAACGAGAACAACCGAACGCAACAATCGACGTCCGGTTGTGTTGCCAGGGGTGGGGGCAGTGCGCACGCAGGCCGATGAAGCTGTTGATCGGCCTGGTCGTCTGGATCGCGGTTCGGTTAATACCGTGCGCGACCAGTTATTGGCGCGGTTTACGCGGTTGCGCGAAGTGGGCCGTGAGACTGCTGGGCAGGTGCGTGATGTGCAAAATGATGCAACCGAGTTGAATCCTGTACAGACACCTGCCCGCGCCGACTTTGAAAACGATGTTCAGCGCTCCAATCAAATACTGGATGTGCGCACAAGTGAAATTAACCTCGCAGTTTCGATATCTGCGGGTGCAAGCACCATACAAACAGAACCCACGGTTCGCCCCACTGCCGAGCAAATCAGCCAGGCCAATACCACACCCGAAATTCGCCAAAATATACAAGGCGATTCACGCGAGGTGGCTCGTGGGTTGACGCGCGATGCGGTGGTGCAAATACGAGAAAACACACAGCGCACAGTCGAAAATGCAGCGCAAGCTGTTGAAACCCGGCAAGAAGATGTGCGCCAGGAGAGCCAGACACAGGTTCGCGAGCTTCAAACAGAACAGCGTCGACTGGAACGCGACTTGCAACAGACCGAAGGTGAAATTCGCGAACAACGTCTCCAGTTACAACGGGCTGACAGTTCTGCTTCGCGAGGGACAATCACTGCGGCGGCCTCTATAGGTTCAAATATCAATATTTTGGCCGGGTAAAATCGCAGCGTGACTTGGCAAGTCGCTCAAACAAAAACAGAAGGCAGGTGGACAATGATCCACCTGCCTTTTTTTATTATCCTGCACGATACGAAAATTAAGTGAACAACCGCCAGATTTGGGCCACAAAAAAACAGAGAACAAAACCCAGAATCAAAGGGAGCAACGCTGAGACGGCAGTCCACTTTGCACTGCCGGTTTCTTTGTAAATGGTGTAGATCGTCGTGGAACAGGGGTTGTGCATCAAAGAGAAAAGCATCAGGTTGATCCCTGTTAACAAAGTCCATCCGCCTGCTTTGAGCACATTGGCGGTTTCAGAATCGGAATCGAGTTCAAACATCACGCCAGTACCAGCACCAAAATCGGACATGCCTGTTGCCATAACGGTGAGCATGAGGATGGTGGGCACAACAATCTCGTTGGCTGGAATGGCGATGAGATAGGCCAGCAAAATGACGCCGTTTAAGCCGAAGAGAATGGCAAAAGGATTGGATCCATTGATGAACCATTCGGCCAGGCTGAGATTTCCCACGTGAATATTGGAGATCAACCAGATGACGGCTCCTGCGGGTGCGGCAAAAACAATGGCCCGCCACAGCACAAAGATGGTGCGGTCAATAAGCGATGTGTACAGGGTTTGCAAAAAACGCGGAGGCCGATAAGGTGGCAATTCCAAACTGAAGGCCGATGCTTCGCCTTTTAAAACGGTGTGCGACAAACTCCAGGATATCACAAAGGTCAACATAATGCCCAATACAGCCACCCCAACAACCGTGGCGGCGGAAGCCAATCCGGCCAATCCGGGCGAGACCAAACCACCAATGAAAATGGTGGCGATCAGAATTTGAGTGGGCCAGCGGCCATTGCACAAAGAAAAATTGTTGGTAATAATGGCAATGAGGCGTTCACGCGGGCTGTCGATCACGCGGGTGGCCACAATGCCTGCGGCGTTGCAGCCAAACCCCATGCTCATGGTTAGAGCTTGTTTGCCGTGTGCGCCCGCTTTTTTAAACAGGTTATCCAGATTAAAAGCCACGCGTGGCAAATACCCAAAATCTTCTAAAAGCGTAAACATCGGAAAAAAAATAGCCATAGGTGGCAGCATCACACTGATGACCCAGGCCAGGGCTAGATAGACGCCATCGAGCAGCAGCCCATCGAGCCACCAGGGCACCCCAATGCCGGCGGAAAAAGATTTGAGTATGGGATGGATGGTGTCTAACAGAAAGGAAGCCAGCATGCCCGAAGGCACATTGGCCCCTTCAACCGTGAGCCACAACACCAGTGCCAGCAACAATAACATGAGCGGGAAACCCGTCCAGCGCCCGGTGACCAATCGGTCAATGGTGCGATCCAGATCAAAGCGTTTGTGTTGTCCACTTGGGGTCACAACGCGGTCGGCAATTTGGGCCGCATCGGTATAAATGGCTTCCATGAGTGTGTCGTGAAACCCTTCACCTACTTCCCAGCGCAATTCGGTGGCTGTGTTGAGCACATCGATAGCGGAGGTTTTTGTGTTCATGCAATAACCTCCTGTTTTGGTATTTGAGGCAAGATATTGGGTTGCATTAAACTGCCCAGTTCACCCGATTTTACAGCCTCAATGATGCGCAAATCGCCTTCAAGCAGGCGCAGAGCCACCCACCTGACATTGGGCAGACCCGGAAAAGCAGCCTCTAATTTGGACACCAGCCGGTTTAGCGCATTTTTCAAAGTGGGGGGTTCGTTTTTGATGCGGTGGGGTTTACAAACCCATTTGCCTGTGGCCACTTCCTGTATGTGCTGCAACAGTTGCGGAATACCATCGCCACTTCTGGCGGCAGTGGGCACCACGGGCACCCCCAAATCGCGGGCAAGCCGCCGGTCATCTATGGTTAGTCCATGCCGCCGGGCTTCGTCGATGAGATTGAGGCAAATCACAGCGCGATCGGTGATTTCCAATACCTGGATGACGAGGTTCAAATTGCGTTCTAAGCGCGTGGCATCGGCCACAATGACAGTGACATCGGGACGGCCAAACAAAATGAAATCGCGGGCGACTTCTTCGTCTAAGCTGGTTGACAACAGAGAATAAGTACCGGGCAGATCGACTATTTTGTAGCGTTTGTTTTCATAGGCAAACCCGCCTTCGGCGCGGGTTACGGTTTTGCCAGGCCAATTGCCGGTGTGTTGACGCAGCCCTGTCAGGTTGTTGAAAACCGTACTTTTACCGGTATTGGGATTGCCAGCCAGGGCAATCACATAATCCCAATTGGTCATGTTAATGCCCAGGCGTGTGAGGTTGCCCGCATGGTGTGCCGGGCATGCTTCACAGGCTGTCTGGGGTTTTTCTGCTGTCATGATACAACCTCCATTTTTCGATCAATGTGAATCTGATCGGCTTGTTCTTTTCGCAAGGCAATCAATGAGCTGCGCACCCGATAGGCGGTTGGATCGCCACTGGCACTTCTCATTTCAGCTTCAATGCTGGTACCGGGCAAAATGCCCAAATCCATCAAGCGGCGGCGTTCCAAACCACGACATGTGCGCGACAACCGAAGCACGCGGGCTTTTTCGCCCAACTTTAACGATGTTAACGTTTCAAACGGGCCTTCTTTTTCAATCTCTCGCGGAAGAGCTACAACAGAAATATTGGCCGCACACACAGGGGCCAGAATGCTTTCTTCGCCATTGGCCCAAAAACAAATGCGTTCGGGTGTTACCTCGGTGACCTGCACTTGCATGCCGGTGTACAGACCTTCGGCCACCAACTGGGCATAAACTTCATCGGGTTCGTCTTCTAAATGGACAATAACGCCAATTTCATTTGGGGGCAATGTGGCCAGGGGTTGGCCCCGTTTGGGTGGCACTTCGCCTGACGCTGTGGGAATGGGATCGCCATGCGGGTCAAAGCTGGGTTCTCCCATTTGCGCCGACAGGGCATTGGCCTGTTCTTCTGACATCCAGTGTTCCTGTTGTTCGGCCATGTGGTGCCAGTCGGTCTCTTTTACGCTGGTTTCTTCGGCCAGATAACGTTCCCATAGACGGTGCAAGCGTATGATGCGCAAAGCATAATTGCGCCCCTGAGAGGTCAGATGTACAACGTCCCCTGTGCGCTGAATTAGATCCCGTGATTCTGCACCTTTGAGCAACTCGGCTGCCCGGTTGCCCGGTATTTCAAGGGTTCCGGCCAGGCTTTGCACCGACGTTTCCCGATGGGCATATTCGGCCTCATAAAGGTGTTTCAGGGTGTCTTCGATGAGAACACGAGCGTTTGTGCGCGACAATTTGCGCCATTTCCAGAAATAACCGCGTTCTGGCCAAAACAAAAAACTTCCCGCTGTTAGAAAAAGACACGCGACAAAAAGAGAGAGGAGAGGATCTGGCATGACAACCCTGCCTTTGTTTGTTTTGTGAAAAATAAATTTAGCCTGCACTAAATTTTTGTAGAATATACTCGAATGTTTACGGCTGGTCAAGGTGAGATGTGACGGGTGTTGATATGTATTTTGGTGCTCAAGAATTAATATTTCGTTTACCTGAACGAAATCTGTTTGCAACAATTGCCATTTATATTGTGCCCTCAATCTCTCGTGTTGGCGCGTTTAGATCGTCATACGCGTATGGTATTTACCCGATATGTGCTGTGGAGGAGGAAGACCCAATGAGTGGCAGTTTTGCGCGCTTGCAAGCCATTGCGGCTGTAACCAATTACAAAGCATCAACACCCCCTTTGAATTTTGCAGAAACACCTTCGGATGAGCTGTTTGGCTCCAATGTGTTTAACACCAAAGCGATGAAATCAAGGCTTCCGAAAGAAATTTATAAGTCTGTTTTGAGAACCATTGAAAAAGGTGAAAAACTCGATCCTTCTGTGGCCGATATGGTGGCTTCGGCGATGAAAGATTGGGCGATTGAAAAAGGGGCAACACATTATACGCACGTTTTTTACCCCCTGACGGGATTGACGGCTGAAAAACACGACTGTTTTTTGACCCCCGATGGGGCAGGGGGGGCTATTAATGAATTTTCTGGCAAGCAGTTGATTCAAGGCGAGCCCGATGCCTCGAGTTTTCCATCCGGGGGCATTCGCCAAACATTTGAAGCGCGTGGTTATACGGCCTGGGACATTACCAGCCCGGCCTATATTCTCGAAAATCCCAATGGGACAACCCTGTGCATTCCAACGGCTTTTGTGTCATGGACGGGTGAAGCGCTCGACAAAAAGACACCGCTGTTGCGTTCGATGCAGGCGCTTGACAAAGAGGCCCAGCGCATTCTCAAACTTTTTGGGCACACCGATGTGGCGCGGGTTTCTTCCACAGCAGGGCCCGAGCAGGAATATTTTCTGATCGATCGCAATTTCTTTTTTGCCCGTCCCGATTTGCTCAATGCCGGGCGCACGCTGTTTGGAGCCCCATCGCCAAAGGGACAGGAGTTCGAAGATCACTATTTTGGCGCGATTCCCGAACGCGTTCTGGCTTTTATGCTCGAAAGTGAACGCGAATTGTTCAAACTGGGTGTGCCCATTAAAACGCGGCACAACGAAGTGGCTCCGGCGCAATACGAAATCGCACCTATTTTTGAAACGGGCAACGTGGCCAACGACCATCAGCACCTGGTGATGATTACGCTTAAACGCGTGGCTGAAAAATACGGCATGGCCTGTTTGACGCATGAAAAACCATTTGCCGGTGTGAATGGTTCGGGCAAACATTTAAACTTCTCATTGGGCAACAACACACAGGGCAATTTGCTCGATCCGGGCGATACACCCCATGCCAATGCGCAATTTTTGGTGTTTTGTGCGGCCGTGATTCGCGCGGTGAACAAGTATGCATCGCTGTTGCGCGCAGTTGTGGCCTCTGCCGGCAATGACCATCGCCTGGGTGCTAACGAAGCGCCTCCGGCGATCATTTCCATTTTTTTAGGCGATCAGCTCACCGACGTGTTTGATCAAATTATCAAGGATGGCGCCAAATCTTCCAAGAAAAAAGGCACCCTGACGGTGGGTGTGGATGTGTTGCCCCCGCTGCCCAAAGATGCCGGTGATCGCAACCGAACCAGCCCCTTTGCTTTTACGGGCAACCGATTTGAATTTCGCGCGGTGTCTTCAAACCAGTCGATAGCTGGCCCACTTGTGGCTATGAACACGATTGTGGCTGAATCGCTCGATTATATTGCCACCGAGCTGGAAAAAGTGACTGCTGGAGATCACAAAAAGTTGAATACCGCTGTACAAAAGCTGTTGAAGGAAATTATTACCGAGCACGGTTCGGTGATTTTCAACGGTGACAATTATTCCGAAGCATGGCATCAGGAAGCCGCAAAGCGCGGTTTGCCCAATCTGAAAACCTCGGTTGAGGCTCTGCCTGAGTTGGCATCAAAAGAAGTTGTGGCTTTATTTGGCAAATACAAAGTACTGTCCAAACGCGAACTGGAAAGTCGATTGGCCACGTATTTGCACCAGTATTGTATGGTGGTCAATACCGAGGCCAAACTGATGGTTGAAATGGCCAAAACGATTATTTTTCCAGCGGCCATTCGCTATCAAGGAGAACTGGCGGCTACATGTGCCAACCTCAAGGCGGTTGGTTATACCTTTGATACCGATACGCTCAACAAAATTACAGACCTGGTGAAACAACTTCAAGACAGCATTGTCGCATTGGAAAAACCAATGGCCCATCATGGCGGCAAAACGCCGCTGGCAGAAGCCAAATACACCCGCGATGAGATTTTGCCTGCCATGGCCGCTGTGCGACAAGCTGCCGATGCTTTAGAAGGCATGGTGGCAGACGATTTGTGGTCTTTGCCCACGTATCAGGAAATGTTATTTATCAAATAATCGTTGCAACGCCTCTCATCTTTGTATGACCTACAACCCCGCTGGTTGGCCAACCAGCGGGGTTTGTTGTGTTGTGGAACGAATTTATGGTTATAGAGTTCTAATCAATAATCGGGCATAAAAAAAATTTGATCTGATGAAACTCTAAATGGGGCATGCTTTTGGCAAATTTATCTATTAGAAGAATGGATTGTGACCATGAACGGATCTCAAAAACAGAGACTGCTGCTGGTTGAAGACGATGTAGAACTGGCCGAATTGACCAAAGCTTTTTTAGAGGATGAAGGATTTGCCGTTGTTTTGGAACGGGAAGGAAAAGCGGCTCGTGACCGCATTTTGCAGCATCCACCCGATCTGGTTGTGCTGGATATTATGTTGCCGGGTATGAATGGGTATGCCATTTGTCAGGCGGTGCGCCCCACATATCGCGGCCCCATTTTGTTTTTGACAGCACGGGATGAAGAACTCGACGAAATATTGGGTCTTGAAATGGGTGGGGATGATTATATGACCAAGCCTGTGCAACCGCAATTGCTGTTGGCAAGAATACGGGCGCTTTTGCGGCGAGCGGTGGACAATCAAAAATCCGCTTTTCCCCATTCGGTGAATTTGGGCCATCTCACGGTGGATGCAAGCCGCCGAGAAGTTTATGTGGACAAACAGCGATTTGAACTGACGACTTTTGAATTTGATTTGCTCTGGTATCTGGTCAATCGCGTGGGGCAGGTGGTGAGCCGACAGGACATTTATCAGGCGTTGTTTCACTATGATTATGACGGTTTGGATCGCAGTGTGGATGTGTATATTTCCCGATTGCGACAAAAACTGGGGCTGGATCAATCGACCTCCTGTGCCATTAAAACCGTGCGCGGGGTGGGGTATTTGCTGGCGGCATTGCCATAAATACACATTGGAACGTTTGCATGTTGCACATTCCCCACCATAGGAAATGATTTATGAGATGTTCACGTTCAACGGTTTAACGCATATAAGGTGATTTTTCGTGAACAAACAATTTGTGCGCATTTATTTGGGCATTGCCCTGGTGTTGTTGCTGAGCATTGTGGGTGGGGTGGGCATGTCTCGAAAGTGGCTGGACACAGTTCGCCAGGCAGATTTTGAAGAGCAAACGGCCGAATTGATTGTCGCCATTCGCGATGAATTGGCCGCTGGCAACATGCAGGAACGGTATCTGGTGCTCAATATGTTCAGTTTGACCCACCGCATGCCCATTACTCTGGAGTCGATGATTTTATTGCCGCTGTCTTCGGAAGAAAAAAAACGACTTCGCCTGGGTGAGGTGTTGACGCTTGATGTGGGGGGGAAATTGCAGACTTATGCACAAGCACCCGATGGGGATGTGATTGTTCTGGGGCCGTATGTGGTTGGTGACATGATGCGCTGGCAGGATGATTTGATCCAGGCCAATAATGGGCATTCATGGGGAAGGCAGGTGCTCAGGCATGATGACTATTTTTATCTGGGCATTCTCGCGGTGAGTTTTGCGGCCATTGGTGCGATCATTTTTTATTTGATTCGTCCGCTTGAACGGCGCATTTATGCCCTGTCGGATGTTGCAGAACGGTTTGGGCAGGGCGATTTAGACAGCCGGGCACTGGTGCAAAAAGAAGATGCCATTTCGGAACTTGCCCGAAGTTTTAACAGCATGGCCGACCGCATTGGTGGGCTTGTTGAGGGACAGCGCGAAATTTTGCGCGCGGTTTCACATGAATTGCGAACGCCGCTTGCGCGGGCATTTTTTTTGATGAACAATTTAAAAAAAGCCGATACAGATGAGACTCGAACACACTGTGTGTTTCGGCTTCAACGGTCATTGACCGAGTTAAATGGTCTGGTGGATGAATTGTTGATGTATGCGCGCATGGAATCAAGTGGTGCGCCCCTTGAAGTTGAGGCCATTGATGTTTGTGCTGAATTTGCGTCTATGGCAGAGGTTGTTGCAGACCTTCGAGAGGATGTCAAAACAGAGATTGTGTGCAAACCTTTGGTGGTGATGGCAAATGCGCGTTATTTCAAACGCGCGTTGATGAATTTGGTGACCAATGCCGTTCGACATGCCAAACAACACATCTGTATGACATGTTGCAAAAAAGAAAATGAGATTGAAATTGCCGTAGAAGATGATGGGCCGGGGGTTGACCGCTCTTTGCGTGAGAAAATATTTGAACCTTTTTACCGCGGGGATGAAAGTCGCGGCGCGCATATTGGTGGCACGGGCCTGGGATTGGCCATTGTTCGGCGCATGATGATCTTACACGGTGGGCGCGTGGAGGTGGGCGATGGTGCTGCTGGCGGGGCGCGTTTTGTGTTGATATTTCCACAGCAGTCGGGTGAGGAGACATAAAAAAGAACCCGGCGTTTTTTACAATCCGGGCGGATTTTTTTACAAACTTTTACAATATGATTACACTTTGCCTACAGACTTTTAGAGGCAAAATGGCGACATTTATTTTGTGAACAGGGAGATATTTGCAAAATAAAATGAAAAATGCACAAATTTTTTGAAAGGAGTTTGGCTGATGAAACACTGGATAATGTTTTTGCTGGTTTTGGCGGCCCTGATAGGGCATGCACCAGTTGTGTATGCACAAGATGCAACGGAGAGGACAACATTTGTCGATGAAAATGGCGATGGCATTGATGACAATGCCAGATTGAAACACCGGTTTGGACATCGTCATGGCGGGATGTTGTTGTCGGTGGTTTCGGCGCAATTAACAGAAGAACAGCGCGCGGCATTACAAGAAAAAATCAATGCCTTAATTGCTGCTGGAGCAACACATACCGAGATTCAAAATGCGATCTTTACCGAACTGGAAAATTTTGGCATTGATGTCACGGCTCTGTACCTCAACCGATACAGTTCGGTTTTGACAGAAGAGCAACTGGCGGCATTAAAAACCAAAATTGATGCCTTAAAATCCAAAGGTGCTACTTTTGACACGATTCATACGGCCATACGTAGTGAACTAACTTCTCTGGGCATTACCTGGCCTGGCAAAGGAAATGACCTGGATCGTTTGGGTGCGATGTTAACTGCCGAACAAATGGTCACTTTGCAGGCCAAGGTTGATGCGCTGGTTGCCGAAGGGGCTTCACGCGAGGCCATTCACGAGGCCATTCATGCCGAATTGAAGGCATTGGGTGTGGATATTGCACCCAAAGGCAAAGGCGGCCCCATGCGCGATGGGCCAAAAGGCCATGGGGCCAAAAGGCCACCGATGCGGCGCGGTCATTAACAATGATGAGGGAACCTTGTTGTGCATCTTAACTGTTGTTTGTTGGGGTTGGAGGGGGGCTGGCCGGGGCCCCTCTCCTTTATGACGAGTTTGAGAGGTGATATGATGATCAGGCGTATTTTCAGGTATGTGGGAGGGTTTTGCCCGGTCGTGTTGTTGTTATTCGGCATGCCTGCACAAGCACAAATGCATCGGGAGCTTTCCGTTTCCACATCGTATGATAACAATGCTTTTGGAGATTATAGCGGACAGGGTGATTATTTAACTCAATTCAACGGCATGGTGTCGTGGTGGTATGGTCGTGGGCATTCACAAACCCAGCTTTATTTTTCCGGTGATGGTTATTTGTTTACACAGACCAGAGATCGATCTTTTGCGGTTCAAGGTGTGGGTCTGTTGCATGTGCGACAACTGGGACAGGGCAATAACCAATTTTACGCGGGCAGTTTTGCGTCGGTGCGGCTGGATCGGGCGGCTTATCAGGTCTATGATTATGTTGGGTGGAAAAACTATGTGACGCTCAAATGGTATTTGCAACCCAGTTTGATGGTGCGAACGGGTTATACGGTTCAATTGCGCAATCACTGGCAACTTGCAACCTCTGGGTACACCGATCACAATGCATTTTTACAGGTCAACAAATTTTTTCCTACGCGCACGACCCTGCGCGGCGATGTCAATTTTGGTTTTAAACACCACGGCACATCGGAAGGTCAAATTGTGATGGGCATTCAGGTGGCGCAATCGCTGGCAGAAAATACGGGTGTCAGTTTGCGCTATCAAAATCGGTTGAATACCCATGCAGGTGTTTTTGATGAAGATGTTTTATTTCAGGACACGGATATTTTGAACGATCGTTATGATTATAGCGGCCATGAATGGACAGCGCGTTTAACGCAACAACTTCCCAGCCGCAGGCGTGTGATTGTTGAGGGTGGATATGAAATTCGAAACTATCAGACGTTGACCACATTGGCGGATTTGTCGTTTGATTTTTCTACCCTGCGCAAAGATCGCAATCCCTATTTTTCTTTGACGTTTGAAACGCCTTTGGGCGAGCGTGTGAACTCGCGTTTGGTTTATGATTTTGAACGCAACCTATCAACAGATGTGTATTACGATTATAAAGAACGCCACAGCTTTTCTGTGAATTTTGATTTTGATTTTTAAAAAACTGGTAAAACCAATTGCTGGAACAAAACCGCCCAACTGTTTAAACAGTTGGGCGGTTTTGCGTGAAAAATGAGAGGTGGGTGTTCATTGTCTATTCAATTGACAATGAACATCACAGGTGGTATTGTGGTAGAAGTTAATGGCCAACGTAATTCACTTGAGAACAGCAAGAAGATGGAAGATGTTAATCAAAACCATTCGTTTGCTCGTTCAGAAACAGATATAAAGCACAATATGGGCAGATGGGAAATTTACGATACCACGACCGGTATGGTTGGCGGAACCGTCAATGCGATGGTACAGGACAAGAACACGTACCTGTGGTTTGGCACATACGACGGTGTGAGTCGTTTTGACGGCCAGACGTGGACCACGTTTACGACAGAACACGGCCTGGTTGATAACAAGATCGAATCGATCGCGCTGGATCGCCAGGGTTGGGTGTGGTTCGGCACACAGGGTGGCGTGAGCCGGTATGACGGTCAGACCTGGATCACGTTTACCACGCGAGATGGGCTGGTTGACAATTGGGTGACATCTATTTTTCTGGATTGCGAGGGTCTTTTGTGGTTCGGCACGCAGGGCGGCGTGAGCCGGTATGATGGACAGACCTGGACTGCATTTACTGCGAAAGACGGATTGGTCAGTGATAAAGTGGAACGCGTTTTTCAGGATCGCAATGGGCATTTGTGGTTTGGCACGCGAAACGGTATGAGCCGGTATGATGGCCATATCTGGACGACTTTCACCACAAAAGACGGATTGACCCACAACTGGGTGCGATCAATCATACAAGATCGGAAAGGGCATTTGTGGGTTGGCGCTCGTGCAGGCGGTGTGAGCCGGTATGATGGACATAACTGGACGACGTATACGACTCGAGACGGTTTGGGGTATGATAAGACCGAGTCGATTTTTCAAGATCGGGAAGGTTGTTTGTGGTTTGGCACACGCGCAGGCGGGGTGAGCCGGTATGATGGTCACAACTGGACAACGTATACAACTCGTGAAGGTTTGGCGCATAATCGGGTGCGATCCATTATGCAGGATCGGGAAGGTTGTTTGTGGTTTGGCACACCAGGCGGTGTGAATCGGTATGATGAAAAAACCTTTGTTAATTTTGTAGAAAGCGACGGTTTGTCCCACAACACAGTATATGCGGTGTTTCAGGATCTCGATGGACAGATGTGGTTTGGTACGCACGAGGGTGCGAGCCGGTATGATGGTCAGAAATGGATCACATATACGCTTCAGGACGGTTTGGCGCACAATCGGGTGCGATCCATCACGCAAGGTTATGATGGGCATTTGTGGTTCGCCACGCCGGGTGGCGTGAGTCGTTATGACGGGCAGAATTGGACGACATATACGACCGAAAATGGCCTGAAACACGATATGGTATTTTCAGTGTTTCGGGATCGCAATGGAAAAATATGGTGCGGTACACACGGTGGGGCAAGCTGTTATGACGGAAATACCTGGACAACTTATACAACCCGAGAGGGTCTGGCAGACAACGCTGTTTTTTCGGTGTTTCAGGGCAATGATGGGTATCTGTGGTTCGCCACGTACAGAGGGATCAGTCGGTATGACGGAGTAAGCTGGCATACGACAAATAGCCTGGAGAACAATGCTACATTTTCGGTGTTTCAAGACCGCGACGGCCATTTGTGGTGCAGTCACGGCGCTTGGGGGCACGGTGTGAGCCAGTTTGATGGACACAACTGGACAACGTATACGACCCGGGATGGTCTGTCCGACAACAACGTGCGGATGATTTCCCAGGATCGGGACGGTCATTTGTGGTTTGGCACTTCAGGTGGCGGTGCAGGGCGCTACGACGGTCGTGTGTTTCAGTTTTTGACTCGTCAGAACGGCCTGGCAGGCAATGTCGTAAATACTATTTTCCAGGATAGAAATGGCTGTTTCTGGTTTGGTACCAACAACGGGGTTACGCGGTTTGAGCCGCCTTTGGCATCTTTTTCTCCTTCTGTGCATATTGATGCGGTGGTGGCCGACGCGCGATATGAAAATATGGATGATCTTTCCCTGTCATCAAGTGTGGGTCTGGTGGTATTTGAATTCCACGGGGTGAGTTTTAAAACACGCGCTGGTGCTCTGGTTTATCGCTACCGGCTCAAAGGGCGTGATGATGACTGGAAAACAACACGACTTCCCCAGGTTCAATATCAGAATTTGCACATCGGAACATATGTGTTTGAGGTGATTGCAGTAGATCGGGATCTGGTGTATTCGGATCAACCGGCTACGGCACGGCTCAAAGTTTTGCCAGATCCGCGCCTGGTTGAATTGACGGAAGCATTGAGCAGAAGCGGAGATGCGGCGGAGATGGTTGGGGGCAGTTCGGTTTTTCAAGATGTAAAGGCGCAACTTGCGCGCGTAGCGCCAACCGACTTGACCGTGCTGCTTTGCGGTGAAACTGGCGTGGGCAAGGGGTTGTTCGCTCTGGCCCTGCACCGCATGAGCTTGCGCAAGGGCGGCCCGTTTATCCATGTTTCGTGTGGTGCCATTCCCGAAGGGCTGGTGGAAAGCGAACTGTTTGGACACGAACGAGGCGCTTTTACGTCGGCAACAAACCGAAAGCTGGGCAAATTTGAACTGGCTTCAGGCGGAACGATTTTTCTGGATGAAATAGGAGATATGCCGCTGGCATCTCAGGCCAAGTTGCTGCGTCTTCTGGAGGAGGGCACTTTTGAAAGAGTGGGTGGAACTGAAACGCTAATGTCCGACGTTCGAGTGGTTGCCGCTACAAATCGGAAACTGGAACAGATGGTGGCGGACGGGCGGTTTCGAGAGGATTTGTTTTGTCGTTTACAGGTGTTCCCAATCCATCTGCCGCCGCTTCGATATCGCCTGGTGGACATTCCGATGCTGGCTGTCCATTTTATGCGCGAAATGGCCCATGAGCTGAAGA
Organism: Candidatus Latescibacterota bacterium; assembly: GCA_964200925.1. GTDB lineage: Bacteria > Latescibacterota > UBA2968 > UBA2968 > UBA2968 > CAXNEV01. The sequence continues at coordinate 16,716 of CAXNEV010000004.1, forward strand.
AAGATGTGGTTCGGATAGAACCAGAAGCAGTGAGGGCGCTGCAGAACTACGACTGGCCGGGGAATGTGAGAGAACTTCGGCATATGATACACCGTGCGGTGATCGTTTGTCCGGGGAATACAATCCGGCAGGAAGACATTTTGTTGGGAGCAGAAAAGACGGAGATGCCTGCATCCAGGCGATGGTTGACACCAGAGGATTACGAGCGAGACTATCTTCTGGAAGCGCTTGAAAAATGCAACTGGGTAATCAAAGGGCCAAATGGTGCGGCTGTTGCTCTAAATATACCGCCAGCAACTCTGCGTTATCGGATGAAAAAATTGGGTATTCGGAAAGAAATGGGGTGAAAAACTGTCCTTCGGGACAAATAATTGTCCTTTATTATAAATATTTGTTTAAAATCATTTTATGATAATTTAAAGAGGAATTATGAATGAAAAAAGGGGGCAAAAATTTGTCCCCTGTCGTAAATTTCAGCAAATATTTATAAAATGTAAATGTTTTATAAACAGCCACTTGAGATCATAATCTCCAGTGGCTGTTTGCTTGGTATGAGATTTGCAATTCATGACCGACATCTATTGAGAAAATGGGTTTCCCACGTCCGGAGACCGATACACTTCACCGTCGGTACAAAAAGGAGACCACAATCCATTCGTAAGGTTCAATGATTGGGTAACGCGCATCTCTGTTGGAGAGATGCTGAACAATCGACGCCGTTGCCGCTCGGGGCTCAACGGTCTGTTGATGAAATCTGGAAACGGGATTTTTCAGCAGGAAATAGAGTCGTTTTTTGTTTGGCCATATGTAGAGAACCTTCTGTTTGATTTGGATAACACATTCTCTGTTTTCATCAGCAAGTTCTGCAACAACGATCAAAAAATGACCAGGGAGGAAAAGATGCAGAAAAAGTGGATCGTTTTAACAATGCTCATCGGTATATCACTCAATTTGAGCGGCAACGCGGGAGCCCAGCCTGTTGTGCCGGGTTTTACCGCGGAAGAATTTGCCACGGGTCTTGTCAATCCGCGAGGCATTTCTATAGATGGTGCAGGCAATATCTACACTGTGGAATTTACTGGAAAAGTGTATAAAATATCTCCAGCGGGTACCAAAACGCTTTTCGTAAACCTGGGACCCCCCCCAGGTGGCTTTGGCTGGATAGGGCCTCACTTTGACCGCTCGTCGGGAAATTTATTTGTTTCCGACCACTGGGGAGGAGTTGTAAAAAAGATCGGCAGCGATGGTGTGGTCAGCCCTTTTCCTTTTGCCTCTGGTCTTGGTCATATAGGGGATATAACATCTGATGCAGCCGGAAACATATACGTAGGCGGTTGGGCGGCGGGAGTGATTTACCAATTCACCTCAGCTGGCAGTTATACAGGGGTTTTTGCTACCGGATTGAATCAGCCTGACGGGATGGTGTTTGGTTCTGACGGAGCTTTATATGTTGGAAATAGAGGTACCGATCAAATCATGTGGTGCAATCCCAATCCCACTTCGAATGCTGCCGTGGCATTCACCTCAGGAGGACTGCTTGATCCTTTAGGAGTGACATCTGATGGCCAGGGGAATCTGTATGTGGCGAATTTTGGAAATGGGACGCTGTCTAAAGTGAATTTAACAACGGGTGCGGTGAGTCAATTCGGCAGTGGATTCTCTGGACCATTGGGGTTGGTTTTTGATGCAAGCGGAAACCTGTTTGTTGCCGACTATACTCTGGGCAAGATTTTTAAGATTTGTGAGGACAGCCCTCCTGCACCGCATGCAGGTTTGCCCTGGGTGGACGTCTGGGATTCAACAGATCCAAATAACTATGTTTTGATCGGGCAAATCCAAACCATTCAGACAGCGGAAACAGGCAAGGATCATTACGACTTTTACAGTGCTTCCGGACACCCTTCCGATGTGAATCTGGGGACATATAATTCATCGGTTTGGATGCATGAAGATACCGGAAACCACGATCTCACATTCGGTTTCATCTTTTCAAAAGATGACGGTGGCGTTTCAAATAAAAATAAAGCTGAGGTAAATTTCAGAATTGTGGATAGCGCAGGTGATCCTGTTGTCAGCCAATCAGATGATGAGGGCGAAGCGAAAGAGACGCCTGCCGGATCAAATGCTTTCAGAGGAACCTTCAATTATAATGACAATACCGATGGCATCGCGGTAAGCGGCATTTCGGGAGGTAACTGGACGATCATTATTGCTTCCGTCAATTTCGGAAATATCGCAAAATGGTTTGCTGCTAATGGTTCTGCACCCGGGCCAGGAGATGACCTTGCATTAATGCTTGGGCACGAGTATCGCCTGACGCCTGCTGGTCACCAACCGTCTGGAAAACCTGTTCTTGTTCAGGATGATACCACACCGCCTGTGGTAACGGTGCCTGCTGATGTGACGGTAGAAGCGACGGGTCCTAAGACGGCTGTGGTTATCGGCACAGCGACAGCGACGGATGCAGTGGGTGTTGTATCGCTCACGAGTGACGCACTTGCCGCATATCCCGTTGGCACAACGGTTGTGACGTGGAAAGCAACTGACGCGTCCGGCAACTCGACCACGGGCATACAGAAAGTGATTGTTCAGGATACCACATCGCCGAACTTGACGGTTCCTGGTTCTGTGACGGCAGAATGTCAAGGTCCTGCGGGAACATCTGTAAATATCGGTACGGCGACCGCCTCGGACGTTTGTGATCCGAATCCGGTCATCACGAACAATGCACCCAGTGCATTTCCGATGGGCGAGACGATTGTGACGTGGACGGCGACTGACGCGTCCGGCAACTCGACCACGGGCATACAGAAAGTGATTGTTCAGGATACCACATCGCCGAACTTGACGGTTCCTGGTTCTGTGACGGCGGACTGCGCAGGTTCTGGGGGAACATCTGTAAATATCGGTACGGCGACCGCCTCGGACATTTGTGATCCGAATCCGGTCATTACCAACAATGCACCCAGTGCATTTCCGATGGGCGAGACAATTGTGACGTGGAAAGCAACTGACGCGTCGGGCAATTCGACCACAGGCGAACAGAAAGTGCTTGTTCGGGATACCACATCGCCGAACTTGACGGTTCCTGGTTCTGTGACGGCGGAATGCCAAGGTCCTGCGGGAACATCTGTAACTATCGGTACGGCGACCGCCTCGGACATTTGTGATCCGAATCCGGTCATCACGAACAATGCGCCCAGTGCATTTCCAATGGGTGAGACGATTGTGACGTGGAAAGCAACTGACGCGTCTGGCAACTCGACTTCCGGCACACAGACGGTGACGATCGTTGATACGACACCGCCAGTGGTTTCTTTCAATTTGACGACGACCGCGCTGTGGCCGGTGAATCACAAGATGGTGCTGGTCGCCAGCGGCATTTCCGCCAGCGATGTGTGCGATGCCGATCCGTCTGTGGTTGTTTCTGTGACCAGCGATGAAGCCATCAATGGCATTGGCGATGGCAATACCGATCCGGACTGGGTAGTGATCAATGGAGATCTGTTCCTGCGCGCAGAACGCGATGGCCGGGGCGATGGTCGCGTGTATACGATTACGGTCGTGGCAACGGATAAAACAGGCAACCGCACAACGGTCACCGGCACGGTGGATGTGCCTCACAGCCAGGGCAATACGACGAATACGGCAAGTAGCCAGAGCAAGGGCAAAGGCAAAAAGCCCGTTGTCGAGACCCAGAGCGTGACGCCTACAGTTTTTGTCAGCGAAGCGAAGGTAATTGTCGGCCAACCTTCCGGCGCTTTGATCACGCAGGGCGAATCGATGATCGTGGAAGGTTCACATTCAAGTGAACTGGTGACTCGCGGTGACGCCGTTGTCATTGGCGGTATATCTCAAGCATCTCAGATTCTGATTGTGAACGAAAACGCCGGACTTGCGCCGAGTGTATTCGAGCACCCTGTGCAGAAGCACGCGTTTACGCTGTCGCAAAATCATCCGAACCCGTTCAACCCGGAGACGGTGATTGGTTACACACTTTCGGAAGCATCGAATGTGCAGCTGGTGATCTACAACCTGCTGGGGCAGGAAGTGCGCATGCTGGTGAACGGCTCACAGGCTGCGGGTCAATACCAGGTGCGATGGGATGGCCGCGATGCCTTGGGTCGTCAGGTGACCAGCGGTGTATATCTGTATCGTTTGTTGTCCGGAACGGATGTTGCCGTGAGAAAGATGATTTTGATCAAGTAGGTTTGACGCAGGTATCATAAAAAAGGCCCCGGAGAATTCTTCTCCGAGGCCTTTTTTATGGCATTGTGATTCATATATGTTTTTTTGACAAAAAGCAATATCATGTGCTCCATATACACGCCAAATACGTTGGAGCAAAGGCTGTATTTGGAATCAACGATGGCACCTTAGATTTTTATGTGAGGTAAACGATATACACCTTCGCGCAGCGACAGAGACGGATGCCGAGTTTATTTATCGAATTGAAAAAGGCAGGTACAAAGATGAAATGGGTGGCTTTTCCCGATGAACGGATGGCGTGTTCTGGCCTGTTTTGGATCAAAGAGAACGCGCCAGATCTGTGGCGTTTTCCCAAACATTTGGCGCCGTCTTTGCCGGAAGGTGTTTGGCAGCAGATGTGTTTTCCTTCTGGTGGCAGGATTTGTTTGAAAAGTGATACGTCAGAACTGCATGTGCGAATTCGATTCACTTCTGGGCGTTTCAATATGGGAATGGATGTTTATGTTGATGGCCAGTTTTGGGGTACAACACCTGTGCCAAAAGATGGAGAAAGTGATGTGGTGTGTTTTGCCGGCGCAGAGCGTGTGATGAAAGAGGTGGCGGTTTATTTGCCGCTTAGAAATGAAATACAGATCTTGGCGTATGGTATTGACAGCGATGCCAAATGTGAGATGCCGGGTTCGCATATTAAAAAACGCCCCATTGTTTTGTATGGGTCTTCTGTTGCACAGGGCATTGGGGTAGCTCGTCCTGGAATGAGTTATTCTTCAATCCTCAGTCGCTCTCTGCATACAGATTGTGTCAATTTGGGATTTGGTGGGGCGGGTAAAGCCGAAGAAAATGTCGTTTCCCTTGTTTCACAAATCGAGGCATGTTGTTATCTGCTGGATCTGGGCAAGTCCTATGGGATGCAGACGGCCGAAGCCTATAAAACCATGTTGCAAAACCTTCGCCACGCGCATCCTGCCACGCCCATTGTTTGTATCACGCCCATTTTTTCGTCTCGAGAATTTTTCAGCGACTCCTATCGGGATCTCTCGCATCATACCCGAACGGTTGTGCGCGAATCTGTTGCGGATCGTTTGGCTCAGGGAGATGGTCTCCTTTTTCTGGTCGAAGGCGAAACGCTGTTGTCGTCGCAAGACACCGATGGTTTGGCCAGTGATGGTGTGCATCCCAATGATTTTGGCCATTTTCGCATAGCAGAACGCTTGCAATTGACCATCGCGGATGCGATTCAAAGGGGCATTCGGTTGTAAAGCAGCGACTTGTCTTTTGTGATTTTAGAAGAACGCAAGATCGAGCCATCATCAGAGGAATTGGGTTATTTTTTTGCTTCTGTACTGGGTGTGGGTTCATTGTTTGGTTTTGTCTCAGATTTTTTGACTCGGATTTTGTTGCCGTCAACATCTTTGCCATTAAGTGCTTTCATGGCTGCTTTGGCATCGCCTTGTTTGGGCATTTCAACAAAACCAAAACCCTTGGAGCTGTTTGTTTTTTTGTCTATGACCAACGTGCAGGATTGCACTTTTCCGTAGGTCTCGAACATGGCTCGAAGGGTGTTTTCTGTTGTGGTACGAGCGAGATTGCGTATCAAAAGTTTCATGGGGCACCGTGTTTTGTGATATGTGTGTTTCTTTTTTAAAACCGCCCGACTATATGACCAGTCGGGCGGTTTTTTTATGCTTGAGTGTTATTATATCAATGTGATTTGGCAGGTGCCTTGAGGGACGGTGACACAAATGCCGGTGGGAATTTTTTCACAGGCGAAATGTTCGCCGTCGATTTGCACGCCGGTGATGTTGGGGTGGTGAAATGTGACACGCGTTCCGGGGGAGACAATGCGGCCGGTTTTCCCGCGCATGAAAATCGTCACAGGATTGGTGGATTCAAAGCCCTGTTGGTTGTCGCGAAAATGGGTAGCCTGGCGAGCAAAGTAGAAAGTGTGTATGTGTTGTGTTTGTCGAATCAGGCAGGCGCGGCCATTAAACGCGATGCCATTTTGATTGGCCTGACCGTTGGCAGTGATGACCGTGTCGGTGATGCCATTTGTGTGGGTGATGGTTGCCCCATTGGGGATGCGGGATAGATTGGCTTTGTTGTGTGCGGCATCGTGTGGGAACAAGATGGTGAGGATGGGGGCCCTGGCATAGGTGGCATAGAGGTATTTGCCGACAAAACATTTTCCCCAGCCGGCCAGTGTACCGTCTTTTAACGTGACATCGGTGGGCGTGTTTGCCAGATAGAGGGTTAAAAAGGTGTTGGGTTCTTTTCGGGCGCACACGTTCCAAGTGTATTCTTCATTGGGACGGATGGTTTCAACCTGGGCAGAGGCCGGGTGCAGGACGACGTTGACCGGTTGGGTTGTCTGGGTTACTTCATCGATGAGCAAAAAATAACCGGGGGCACCATCTTGAGGATGCACAAAAGCAAATGAGCGCAGGTGCTGAGTTTGGCCTTCAAAGGCGCGATCGGAAAGACCACAGGCGTAATCGACGTGACCGGTGAGCAGGCTTTCGGCAATCCCATCGGCCCCTTTGACGAGGTGATTTTGCCCGTTGGTCAACAGGACATTGCTCGATTCAGCGGTGTCGCTGATGTAGGCCCACGGGAAGCCCTGAGATTCATTGCCGTAGCCGTTGTATCCCGAATTGAGCAAAAGGTGCTCCCCATAACCGGAAAGATAAATGGCGTTGGCATCGCGGTGGGCTTGTGAGGGTTCTGCGACATTCCACAAAACCCCCATAAGCGCTTGATCGGTGTTGTTTTTTTCGTAAAAAAGAGCACCCCCATCGGGCCAGACGCGGCTTTCGGGAATGCGGCCTTCGGGCAGAGGCTGGGCAATGCAATAAACGAGCAGATCGCTGGGGTAGCGGGGTTTTGCACCGGCGATGCGGTTGGCGGCATATTCGGCGGCCAGTGTTGAAAAATGGCCTGCGGCCCACGCGCCCGATTGCGGATAAAAGGTGTTGAACCCGCGGCCGTGACCCGAATCGGAAAAGGTGACGTAGGTCTGAAAGGGGGTACACCCTGCGGAAAAGAGCCATTCGTAATACCACTTGAGGCGGAAGTCGCGGTAAAATGATCGGTCCAGGCCGGTGTATTCGGCCACATGCATGAAGCCGTATTTGGCGGTGCGTTCGCCATTTAAACGGGCATGGGAATATTCGGGGCCGTTTTTACCAACGCCGTCTTTTGTCATTTGTTCAAAAACCGCGTCGCGATAATGTTGCATGGCTTCGAAGAGGCGGTCTTCATTTTTGTAGGCGGCCCACACGGCGCGGGGGCCAAAGGTAGCCATGCCCCAGCCGCGCATTTTTTCCCAGAACCATTCAACCATGGTTTGCAGCGATTGTTCGTAACGGGCAAGGTCTGATTCGGGCAGATCGTCGTGGATCACGTCGAGGGCTAGCACGGTGTTAAAAAAGGCACTTGAAGGCGGCACGGTGGCAAACCAGCGGTTGCCACCGGCATCCCAGCGTGTGGCGACTTCGGCGGCAAATTGGGGCCAGTGGTCGAGAATATGGGTGATGCATTTGCGATGGGTGGCCCGATTGTCGGGTTCGAGAATGTATAACAGGGCCGATGATCCCATCAGATCGCGAATGCGGGTGCCACCTGCTGAGACATTGGCCGAAGGATCAAATGGCAGGGTTGCGACCACGCGCCGGGCTTCGGCGGCAAACTCTTTCCACGGCGATTGTGTGGCGCGTTGACGCATGAGATCGTATTCGGATTTTGTGCAAATGAGAAATGGGTGCATGGGAATCTCCAATAAGTTCAGCATGCGGAGTGTGTTCTCGATCCAAAATAATGGCATGCTACCGGTTGAAAAGGTTATTAAAAAAGATGTCAAACCTGTCAGAGAAAGAAATTTGCGGCGATTTTGTTCCGGCCTGATGTGTTCAAGCATTCAAATTCCGTAGTACAACCTGTGGAAAAGCGGTGAGGGGAACAGAGGATGCCTAAAGATAAAACACAAATAGCATTCTGTCAGGTGGGATTCGAGGTGCGAGATGGGTCTTTTGATCGGTTGGTTATTGAGGTTATTTTTATGGGTTTTTAATTGATAGAAGGCAGGCGGCCTGATGCTGGTTACCGAGGG
>CAXNEV010000005.1:0-23249 GCA_964200925.1 Candidatus Latescibacterota bacterium
TGCATCGGGTGCGTAGCTGGATCAAAGAAAAATTTGGAAAATCCGCTATCGCAAAACGACGAGAAGCGTTCGCCGACTTCAAAAAACAGGAACAAAAACCGGATCAATTACTTCTCTCTGCTTGAGAGAAAGTTCATCACCCCAGGTTAATCCATTCGAGTTTGCCTTCAGATGAATCCAGCAGATTGCCTTCAAATTGGTGAGCAACAAAAACAAAAACAGTCCAGTCATCAACACCGTCAAACATGGGAAAAGTGAGGATGCCCTTCAAACAGGGTTTATGAATAATCAGCCCCGATTCTTCGCGCACCTCGCGAATCACACATTCTTCGGGGGTTTCACCGGGTTCCAGCTTGCCACCCAGCCCATTCCATTTGCCTTCGTGAATGTCATTCACTTTTTTGATGCGGTGCAACATCAGCGTTTTGCCGTTGTGTGTGATATAACACAGGGTTCCAAGTTTCATCAGATTCTTTCTCTATGTGTAAACATGTTACGCACAAAAATTTGTGACTATTGAAATCCAACCACAAACAGTCTTGTCCCCTTTTTAAAAGGGATACTTCAGGGGGATTTGTCAGCCCATACGCACGTTTCATAAGTTGCTGATCCAGACAATAGGTTTGAGAGGACAGGCTCAAAATAAGGTTTCTGAAGAACAATATCAAAAGGAAACCGAAGGGCAGTCTGCTGCTCGCTGAAAGTTAGACGGGGCAAATCGAAACCCAAAAACAGATCGGGAATGAATAGATATGTCAGGCTTATCCGCCAAAAAAACAAAGCCCCTATTCTGTGACCAAGAACAGGGGCTTTGTGATTAAAAGTCATAACCAACAGATATTTTTCTTCTATCTCATTAAACTCAGGACTCAAATTCACTGCGTGGCAAACCAGACTGTCGAATAATCGACTGGAGTGTTCCGATGCGAATTTCAACATGGTCTGGCACAGGAACGGTTATCGTGCCTTGAGTTAATTTTTTCTGCATAACAATATGGCTCCCGCGCTGTCGAACTTCCAAAAAACCATGCTGAGCAAGGATCGAGCAGACAGCTTTGCCGGAAAGAACTCGTAGCCTACCCAACCGCTACCTCAACTTGGGTCACAAAAACATCCTCATGAAGACGCTGCTTGATTTCTTCCGATGAAGCGGTTTTAAAAAACAATTCCAACGCTTCCCGAAGATTGTCTCGTGCCTCTTCAACTGTGTCACCTTGACTGGCGATATCCAGTTCCGGGCACAGCGACACATATCCCTCATCTTCGCGTTCGATAATTGCCGTTAATTTCATATCTACCTCTTTCATAGATAGCGATTATTCTTCATCATTTGCACCGCTGTCACCACTGCCGGTGAACTTGGCGCTTTTGACTTCGCGGGGGGCCAGGCGCAATCCTTTTGCCGTTTTGCCGCGAATGGGAAAGTCTTCAATTTTGAATTCCTCTTCGAGAATGCGCACCCTGGGTTTGGGTTTGTAGGAAACCTGAACGCTGACATTCCGATCGGTGGTGAGTTTGAAAATTTTGCTGCCTTCTGTTACAAGTTCATACCCTTTGTTCATAATGAACTGGTCGAGCGTGCAGCGTTTGATACACGGATAACTGGTTTTGTGCTCGCGATAGACCACTGTATAAACCCGGTCGGAATCAACAAACCCGCAAAAGAGCATGTTTTTATCGACAAACAGCCGGTCGGGCGCATCGTGCAACGAGTAGGTGCCGTTGTGTCGAATGACGAGAATGCGGTCGTATTGAGATACGTCGAACAGGGCATTGCCATTGACATCATAACCGAGGTAACCCGTGTTTTTGTCATAGCGCAGTTTGAGATTGCGCTGGGCGGCTTCTCGCACATCCACCTGATTAAACGAAATGATCTGAGTGCGGCGCGGATACGGGTCTTTGTATTGATCGATGAGATATTCGAGAAAATCGATGGTGAAACCGATAATGTTGTTGAGGTTGGCCCGAATATCTTTGAGCCGGATGTTGATGTCGCGCATTTCCTTTTTTGCTTTGTTGATGTCGTAAAGCGAAATGCGCCGAATGGGAATTTTGAGCAGGGTATCAACGTCGTCTTTGGTGACCTCGCGTTTGATCTGGTCATCAAAAGGTTTGAGTCCATGAATGATGGCCTGGTAAATGGCATCGGAATCATTGACTTCTTCAATGGTTTTATAAATGCGGTTTTCAATGAAAATCTGTTCGAGGGTTTTGGCGTGTAACTTGTTGCGCAGTTGATCCTGTTCTATTTTGAGTTCGGCAGTGAGAATTTCGACCAAACGCTCGGTATTGTATTTGAGCATGTCAGTAACAGGTGCAATGTGCGGGCGGTTTTTCTTGATAACAAGGGCGTTCACGCTGATCGATTGTTCACAATCAGTAAACGCATACAATGCATCTTCGGTGTCCTGAGAATGCACGCCGCGCGCCAGGCGAATTTCAATTTCAACCTCTTCGCCGGTAAAGTCGCTAATGCCGGCAATTTTGATTTTGTTTTTGCGCGCGGCATCTTCAATAGAGGCAATGAGCGATTCGGTGGTCGATCCAAAAGGCAGTTCGCGCACGACAATGCGTTTGGGATCTGACATGTCGAGTTTGGCCCGCACGAGCACTTTGCCATTGCCATCGTTATATTCGGCAACGTCAACATACCCGCCTCCGGGGAAATCGGGTAAAACCTGAAAAGGTTTGCCCTGAAGATGATCGATCTGGGCTTGAAGAAGCTCAATGAGATTGTGGGGCAAAATGCGCGTGGCCATGCCCGAAGCGATGCCTTCGGTGCCCATGGCGAGCAACACGGGAATTTTGGCCGGAAATACAACGGGTTCTTTGTTGCGCCCGTCGTAGGAGTCAACGTATTTGGTAATTTCCGAATTAAAAAGCACCTCATTGGCCAATGGTGTTAGTCGGCATTCGATGTATCGGGCTGCCGAGGCTTCATCACCGGTAAGAATATTGCCAAAGTTGCCCTGTTTGTCGATAAACAGGTCTTTGTTGGCCAAGTTGACCAGTGCCCCATTAATGGATTGATCGCCGTGGGGGTGATACTTCATGGTTTGCCCCACGATGTTGGCCACTTTGTGGAATTTGCCATCATCCTGTTCTTTGAGGGCGTGCAAAATGCGGCGTTGAACAGGTTTTAAGCCATCGTCAATGTCGGGAATGGCGCGTTCTTTGATCACATAAGAGGCGTGTTCTAAATAATATCGGTCGTATAATGTGTCGATATAGGCCATGTTTACTCCTACCTATCCACTCACCTGGATCGTTCCGCTAAGGGTCTGTTTATAAATTACTTTTCGGTTATGAACATCAAGCGAATCTGCGGGTGCACGAAGCGCAAATTCCCGCAGGGAATGCACCGCAGGTGCCCCGCTGATCACGAACGAAGTGCGTCATAGACGATTGGGCGATTCGCTGATTCGCTGATTCGCTGATTCGCTGATTCGCTGATTCGCTGATTCGCAAAACTGGAAACTTATTTCTGAATGAACCCTAAACTCATTTTTTCTGACCGCTGAATGCTTTGGAAAGGGTTATACCAGATTTTCAATGATGTAATCGCGGCGGTCGGGCGTGTTTTTGCCCATGTAAAATTCAAGCGTGTTGGGCACAGCAGATAAAGATCGCACATCGACTTTGATGAGGCGAATATCCGGGCCGATGAACTGGCCAAATTCTTTTGGGGAAATTTCACCGAGGCCTTTAAAGCGCGTGACTTCGGGGTTTTTGAGGGCTTTAATGGCACCATCGCGCTCTTTTTCGCTGTAACAATAGCGGGTTTCTTTGCTGTTGCGCACGCGAAAAAGCGGTGTTTCGAGAATATAGACATGCCCGGAAGTGACCAGTTCTTCAAAATAATTGAGGAAAAATGTCATGAGCAGATTGCGGATGTGGAACCCGTCGTAGTCGGCATCGGTGGCAATAACAACTTTGTTGAAGCGCAAATTTTCCACGCTGTCTTCAATGCCGAGGGCCGTCATGAGGTTGTAGAGTTCTTCATTTTTGTAAATGGCCGTTTTGTTTTTGCCAAAAACATTGAGCGGCACACCTTTGAGGCCAAAAATGGCTTGGGTCATCACATCGCGTGCAGACACCATGGACCCGGCGGCCGATGGCCCTTCGGTGATGAAAATCGTCGAATCTTCGCCATTTTTTTTGTCTTCGAGGTGGTATTTGCAGTCTTTGAAATGGGGAATTTTGATGGCGACTTTGCGCGCGGCATCTTTGGCTTCTTTTTTAACGGCATTGAGTTCTTTGCGCAGACGCTCATTAGCGTTGATTTTTTCCTGAATCTGTTTGGCCGCATCGGGGTGTTTGTGCAGAAAATCCACCACCGCACTGCGGGTTTCAGAGACAATCCAGCCGCGAATTTCCGTATTGCCGAGTTTGTTTTTGGTCTGAGATTCAAAAACGGGATCTTTGAGTTTAATGGCCACAGCACCCGATAGGGATTCGCGCACATCCACCCCATCGTAATTTTTTTTATAAAATTCGTTCACCCCTTTGAACAACCCCTCGCGGAAAGCGCTTTGATGGGTGCCGCCGTCACTGGTGTATTGCCCGTTGACAAACGAAAAATAATTTTCGCCGTAATTGGATGTGTGGGTGAAGGCAAATTCGAGGTATTGCCCTTTGTAATAGGCCGGTTCGTAAATGATGTTGTCGCCCACTTCTTTGGTAAGAAAATCGAGCAAGCCATTTTTAGAAATAAATTTTTGATTGTTAAAATTGAGCGTCAGGCCACTGTTCAGGCATGCATAAGTCCACATGCGATGCTCGACATATTCGAAGTTGTAGTCGTATTCGGCAAAAATTTCAGCATCGGGCAAAAATTCAAAAAAAGTGCCATTGGGTTCTGTGCTGCTGCCCTTTTTTTCGCTCTTGAGCCTACCGCGTTCAAAAGTGGCTTCGGCATATTTGCCATCGCGATAGGCCACCACGCGAAAAAATACCGACAGCGCATTGACCGCTTTGGTGCCCACGCCGTTGAGACCCACGCTGAATTGAAACACGTCATCGTTGTATTTGGCTCCGGTGTTGATAACCGACACACATTCAACAATTTTGCCCAGCGGAATGCCGCGGCCAAAGTCGCGCACACAAACATGGCCATTGTCAATGGTGACATCAATTTTTTTGCCAAAGCCCGAAATGTATTCGTCAACGGCATTATCGACAATTTCCTTGAGCAAAACATAAATGCCATCATCGGGATCGCTGCCATTGCCGAGCCGACCGATATACATGCCGGTGCGCAACCGAATGTGTTCAAGCGATGAAAGCGTTTTGATTTTGCTTTCATCGTAGGTGGCAAGCTCAGATTTGCCATTGGATTTTCCGTTGGCATGGTTACGAGTGGCGAGTAGGTCGAGTTGATCGGCAGAATTCTTTTGTGTTCTGGTAACAGTGGCCATAAAAATGCTCATGGGTTGGGATGTGAACGGATGGATAAGATTTTTGTAGATCTTCAGATACAGATTTGAAATACGTGAAAAACTGACGATAGGCGATGGGAAAATCCTGCTTTTAACCATTGCCCATCGTCAAAAATTCAAGTTTGTTATCTGAAAAATCTAAAGAGAATGTCAAAGAATGGCTTGAAAACCAACAACCTAATTTCAAGGATTCAGAATGCGAATCTGAACATGCGACAAACAGGGAAACTCGGCGCTGACAAAATGAAAAACGCCAACAGGGGAGATAGAGAGGATTAGACGCGTCATAATATAGTGACAATATGTGCATCTATCAAGAGGGAAATCACAAAAGGCATATTTTGATTAAAACAAGTTATGAGCGGCCAATAACCGGATTCTATCAGTCAGCTTTTGTGTTTTTGCTGATCCCTGATTGTTAACTGCTCATATTCAAAACGTGCTGTCTTTTGATGTAAAGGGGCACCAGCGGGTAACTTCCAGCCAGTGAAGCAGGGTATCTACAGCTTCGGGGGTGCGAATGCGACGCAAGGCGGTTACAGCATGGCCGCTGGTATAGCGATTTTCATCTTGCAAAGCCATGGCCAGGGCAGGCACTGCATAGGCCGCTTTTGAGCCAAAACGCGAAAGTGAATAAGCAGCATTGTAGCGCACCTGACCATCGTCATCTTTGAGGGCCAGAGCCAGGGCGGGCACTGCAATATCGGGGGTTTTTGCAACAGTACCCAAAGCTTCGGCACTGTGATGGCGCACAAAGGGCGAACCATCTTTGAGCGTTTTGGCAAGGGCTGGAACGGCATGTTCAGCTTGTGCACCCATATCACCCAGAGCAAATGCAGCATGAGCGCGCACCTGTTCGTTGTCGTGATTGAGCATTTGAATAAGAGCCTCAACAGCGGGTTTGCCACAAGTGGCCAATCCATAGGTAGCGGCCAGACGGGCATCTTCATGATCCAATTTAAGCGTGTCTATAAGTGGGCCAACCGCCAATTCGCCAATGGCTCCCAGGGTATAAGCAGCATTGAGACGGTCGGGTTCGGCTGTTGCCGACAGTTGGGAAACAAGAGATGAAATATTGCCAGCACCTGAATTGGTGTGGCGACCCATTGCCCAGTTCCAGTGTTCTTTCCAAACAACATCGCGTTTGGGATCGGTCGGTTGCCATGCGGTGTCATGGGTATTCCAGGTGGGAACAATGGGTTCACTCATGCGGTGGAACTGGAATTTCATCATGTAGCGGTTGCAGTCGGTCAAATTGGGAGCCGCCCGATGCCAGATGTCAAAATGCACAATGGCAATAACCCCGGCATCCCCAGTAACAGGCACACTTTGTTCGTCGAGGTTGTCAAAACGCGCCGCATAACAATGGGAACCGGGTACAACGCGCGTGGCCCCGTTTTCTTCCGAGACGACCTGAGGATAATAAAAGGCCATGGCCCAGCGGGGATGGTGGTGGCGAATTTTTTTGTATCCCCAATAGCTGTCTTTGTGCCAGCCGCCGCCTTTGCCCTGCGCCGGGGTGCGATGGCCATGGCGATGAACATGCATCACATAGTCTGGGCCGAGAATGCTGGAAAACGCACCGATAACGGTAGGATGGTCGAAAACCTGTTGCAGATCGGGAATGCGTGGCAAGATGTTGTTGCCGGGGTTGCCTTCACTTTCGTAAATGGCCTCACAGCGCTGATAAATGCACTCGTGAAAACCTTGCGGCATGGTGACATTGAGAATGAGAAATCCGTTGGTAATAAATTGCCGCATGTGGTCATCGGTGAGCAGGTGTTGCGGTGCAACCATGTCAATATCCTCCAGAGGAGATTCCATTTTTGAGCGAGAAGAAGTTGCATGCACAAGATCGCATGGCATGGATGATATAAAAAGAAAAAAGAGAGAAGGAAAAAAGGATTTTCTTTCTTCTCTCTTTTTTCGATTTGGTTCAAAGGTTTTGGGGTTACAAGGTAGCCCGAAAGGGCTTTTTTATGTATAGCGGGGGGATTTATCCCCACGCAGTAATAGTTATTTGTTACCCCATTTTAAACCATCATCTTTTTTCCCAAAAAATTACACATGGGTCGGAAAAGCATCCACGCCGTCATAACGCGTGCGGCGGCCCTGCACCATAAGCCCAGGGCGGCCTTTGGACTGGCCACCGGTTTGTTTATTGTCGGGATCGCGGTAGCCCACACGCACCATACGCCGCATTTTGTTCGTGGTATTGATGCGCGATCCGTGAATGGTGTGGATGCAGAACACAACCACATCACCGCGTTTGGCTGGCACGGGCACGGTGTCTTCTATGTCATATTGATCGGTTGGCAAATGCGGCGTGCATCCGGTGCCATCGGGATTTTTTCGGATATGTTCAAGAGCCCCCTGTTTGTGCGATCCAGTTAGGAAACGGATACATCCGTTTTTGTCGCTGGTATCGTCCAGATGAATAAGGCAATCGACATAACGACCGTCTTCGTGTTCGTAAAATGCCCAATCCTGATGCATCGGAAAAGGGTGCCCGGTTTCGGGCGGTTTGGCATGAAGGGTGGTGTGGTGCAATTCGACATTGGGGCCGAGAAGATCGGCTATGGCCCCAGTGAGTTTGGGATGGGTAACGGCATCACACCATGCTTTGGAATAGCGGTGCAGGTCGTGCAAGGCAATGAGTTTGGATTGTTTTTCGGTATTTTCATCCATATAAACCCGTCGCCACGGGCCACTCCAACCAGCGGTGTTGCTGGCCCAGGTGCCAATCTGCCAGTCGAGTTCATCGGCCATCACAGAGATCTCATCAGCTGTGAAAACCTGTGGAATGTGTAAAAATCCGTTTTCAACGTAAAAAGCCACCTGTTCTTCGGTCAGTTCGTTTAATGTTGGGGCAACGGCAACTTCGGCCATCGTATTTGTCCTCCTGGATTTTCGCTTTTGGGTCGAGATGATTTTCCCTACATTGGAATGCCAAACAAACGGCTCTAATTTACAGCATAATCCATTTTTAACAAAGTGCTAAAACAGGGGCAATTTGTATGGGGCAGATGTGTCACTATTTGTTCAAAGGAGTTGTGAATGAAAATTACAGAGGTAAAAACTTATAAACTGCGATATCCATTAAAAGAGAAATTTGCCAATTCAGGCATCTGGTCCACCACGCGCCATGCCATTGTTGTCGAAGTGCTGACCAGCAGTGGGTTAATCGGATGGGGCGAAGGCAGCGGCGAGTTGTCACAATCAGCAATCGAAAACCATGTCATGGGGCGCAGTCCATTTGATTATGCGGCAATCTGGACGGCTTTATGCAACGATGGGGTCAGTCCAAGAGCCATCAGCGGGCTGGATATCGCCCTGTGGGATCTGATGGGCAAAACTTTAAAAATGCCAGTGCATCAGTTGCTGGGCGGGGCTGTGCGTGAAAAAATTCCGGTCTATGCCAGCGGGCTGTTTTGCAAAGACCGACCCGATGTCACTCAAATGCTGGTGGATGAAGCCAAAGAATATGTAGATTTGGGTTTTCCAGCTGTGAAGATGAAAATTGGATTTGGAGCAAAATATGATGTGAAAAATGTGGCGGCAGTGCGCAAAGCCATTGGGGATGATGTGCTGTTTGCCGTAGATGCCAACTGTGCGTATGATGTGGCCACAGCTATCGATGTGGGGCGCAAAATTGCCGACAACGATTTGTTTTGGTACGAAGAACCGATCACACCCGACGACGTGCCGGGTTATTTGGAGATCAAACGCAACTTGCCCATGCGCCTTGCTGGAGCAGAAGGACTATCGGGGCGATGGGCTTTTCGCCAGTTGATTCAGCAACGGGCACTGGACATTGTACAGCCCGATATCAGCATTGCCGGTGGGTTTACCGAATGCCGATTGATTGCGGGCATGGCCAGTGCCAATTATGTGCGTGTGTTGCCGCACATGTGGGGTGGGCATATTCGATTGGCAGCAACTGCACATTGGCAGGCCACACTTCCCAACACACCCGATGTTTTGCATCCGATTCCGTCGCTGTTTGAGTATGACATGACCGAAAATGCATTGCGCACAGATTTGGCCAAAAATCCGATTCGGGCCAAAGAGGGGTTGTTGCCCGTACCCCAGGAACCGGGATTGGGCATCGAAATTGATCGGGCCGTACTGGAAACCTATGCCGTATAGGGTATAAATATGACACATCAGGTTGGATTGTGTGAAACGTGTTGTTTTGTGCGAGAAATTAAAAACCGGCGCGGATCGTCCTTTTTGATGTGTGAGCGGTCAAAACAGGAGGCACAATATGCCAGATATCCGCGTTTGCCTGTAAAAACTTGTGCCGGATATGAAAAAAAAGAAAATAAACCATTCATGTAGAAGGGGTTAAGAAATGGCATTATTTGCTTAAATACATGATGTGATCCGGTTCAAATAGGATATATTTTGGCGTAAAAACAAAAGCGGCGTTGGAGAATTCCAACGCCGCTTTTGTTTGTCAGTTGAGCACTCAAGCACAAAAAATTGTGAATGTGGAAATCTAACCTTCACAGACAAACAGCCATTTCCCTTTTTTATTTGAAAACAACAACGATTTTGGACAGGTGGGCACGTCGTTTGACCAGTTGGAAACATCTTCAGACCACTCCACCAGATCTGTCATGCGGTGGTTATGCTGGGGCGATTGGGGCGATAGGGCGGTTCGAGCAGGGCGCGTTGTGATGGTGAAAATTCGTTGAGCACATCTTCAACGCCTGCTGGTAAATAACGAGCGGCATAGGTCAATGGGCCAGGTGAATATTTGTAGAGCATGGAGCGACGCTCATGGTCGGCAGTCCATGGCATGGTGCCGTGGGTGAGGGCTTCGGTAAAAATGATGGCCGATCCTGCTTTGGCCGAAATTTGTTGAACAACGTTGATGTTTTTGTCGAGCAGAGCCACCTCGCGCGGTGTGCGATAGTTGGATTTGTGACTGCCCGGTATGCATGCAAAACCACCATCGCCGAGGTTGCAATCGGTCAGCACCCATGAAACCACAGTGAGACCACAGCGCATGCGCCCATTGTGAAACTGATAAAAGTGGGTGAAGTCATCGGCCGTGCCGCCTCCGTGTAACACATGGCCTTCTGCACCTTTTTCCATCACAATGCCATAAAGGTGATCGAGGCGATATCCGTCGCGCAGCAATTCAAGCATGTAGGGCACGATTTTGGGATGGGCCAGCAAATCGCGAAAAGGTTGGCACCACGGCTTGGGCCAGGTGAGCATGCCGCCCAGATCACCGCGGCCCTGTTTGCCTTTGAGCGTTTTGGATGTGCCCGAAAGCGAGTTTTCTTGCGACCGGATGTTTATGCGGTCGGTGTTGTTGTCGATGGCTTCGTTCAGCTTTTTAATTTCTTCAGGGGTGATGGCATTTTCTACCACCAGATAACCGTTGAGATCGAAGAAATATTTTTCATTTTCGTCCATGAAGTGCTCCTCAAAAATTTCGATTTGGTTTTTATAAAAAGCTTGAAAGGCAGGGGGCAAATACCTAACGTTTCAAAGCTTTCTTTAGTGTTGCATGGTAGCAAATATATGGCGTCTCTGCAAGCGCGATTCAATTGACACAATCCATCACTGGAGAAATTTTTTAAAAATGAATAACCATGCCAAAACGGATCTGTCGGGGGGTGTCGTAATGCAACGGATCGCGTTCTTTGATTTCGTATTTCTGCCGGCCTGTCTCACCAAATTGATCCAGAAAATCCCGTCCTTCCGGAGTGGCCAACCAGGCCGAAGCATCGGCCTGTCCTGTGGTGGGATAAACAGATTGTGTGTTGAAGCGGTTGGAAAGATTGATAATCCAGATGAAAAACTCAGCGGTCATAGATCCAACATAAAGCGATTTGCCCATGCGCAAATCGAGTTGAAAAAAACCGGGCATCCGAACAGCTTGCAAAGCCTCATTAGGTGATGGGGTGCCGACCTGGCCAATTTGAACGCTGCTGGCCTCTCCAAACGTATAGGGAAATCCCGTGCTGGATTGCAGCACGGCATCAAACCATAAACGGTAGGGCAGATCCGCATGGAAATGTGTTGTGAGACTGTGGCGGCGGTCAAATGGCAAGGGCAGGGGTTTGGTGGATGAGGTATTGGGGGTATTTAAAAATCCGGGTGACGAATCGAGTTCGGGTGGGTCGAGCAGACTGGTGCCAGCGGCATGTGCAAAAACATAGGTGGTTTGCAACGCAATGGCATTCACGGGTTTTAGATGTGCCGACAGTTCAATGCCGCGCAGGGTAGCATCATCGCGACTGCGATAGGTGTCGTAATAAACGGGTTGGGCCACAAGGGTGGTGCGCTGGGTTTGATTGACCACGCGTTTGAGATAAACCGTGACATCGATATTTGTTTTTTTGTTGAATTGATGGGTTAAGCCCATTTCAAAAGCGCTGGTGCGGGGCAATTCGAGGTTGGGATATCCAAAGGCGTAAAACGATCTCACCTGTCCAACGCGATAGGCCAAATAATCGAGGTCGGTATAGAGGGTTTCAAAATTGGGCATTTGCCGAAAAACGCCATAATGGGCATGAAAGGCCGTGCGGGCATTAAAAGCACACCACAAACCGGCGCGAGGACTCAAAGATAAACGTGAATGCGATGGGATAAGTTCGTTATCGTTTAAAACGAAATCTCCGCCAAGCGGTTCAAGGTCATTTTCAGGTAAGTGATCTCGTGGGTTGAAATAGTCGAGCCGCATGCCCATCTGGACCATAAGGCCATTGTATTCGGCCTGGGTTTGCACATAGGCGGCTCCCGTGATGGGCTGTTTGGCCCCATTGCGAGAATCGTTGAAAGAAACCAGCAATTTGGACGGGTGATCAAATGTATAACCGTATCGGATGACTTCGGGAAAGCCGGATTGTCGAAACAAAAACGTGGGAACAAGGTGTTGATAATAACGCAGGTGATGCATGTGAACTGCCACGCCGGCCTGAATGAGGTGATGCGGAAGGGGCTGTGCGGTTATCACAAGATCGAGCGGTGTAACAGAACGAAATTTGTACTGAACAAATTCATTGTACACATGGCCTTCATCACCCGTGACAAAACCACGTTCATCTGTTGAGACTGATGTGCTGTCCTGATCGGCTTTCCAGAAGAGTCTGTCCGCATCAAAAGACGGGTTGCCGTTGGGGCGTGCATAATCTAAAAGACGGGTAAAATGAACCCCATCGCCCTGCTGGTATTGTCCAGTGGTGCCTCCGATGCGGGCCGTGATATGCAGGTTTTTGTCATGCGGGTATTGAATGGTTAAAAAGCCACTCCTAATCTGGTAACGGGTTCGGGGAGCATGAGCCAGATCGTATCGATAGCTGTGTTCATAGTGTTCCCGATTTGTGGTGGTGGTTTGGAAAATTGTGTGCAGGTGCACGCGCTTGAACCGGGTGTTGAGTTTGCCAAGAAATGCATTTTGGGTCTGGCGGTTGTGGGGCAACTGACCCCTGGACAAAACATTGAACGCATTTTCAGACAGATAATCGCGTTCGATAGGCGCGGCAAAAACGCCATATCGGGGTGTGGCATCAGACAGATGTTGCCATTCGTGTGAGACATAAAATGTGGTGCCTTTGTGCGAGGGCAAAATCGGCCCGCCAATGGATGCAGAAACAATGTTGTATCCAAAGGATAGTTGTTGAAACGCTTTGGCTGGACGGTCGGTGATCGTTTCAATGGCCCCAGTGTAGGATTGTAAATTTTGGGGTGTCACCACATGAACCACACCCGACATCGCATGTCCATATTGGGCACCAAATCCGCTGGTCATCACCGCAATTTGATCAATGGCTGTGGATGGGATGTCTGTTTTTGATTGACCAATAACGGGATTGCGCTGCAAAATGTCATCGATATAAACGGCGATTTCATCGGCACGCCCACCCCGGTTGTGCAATCGGTTGCGGCGTGTCAAAATGCCGGGTTGTTGTGCAATCAGTGCTTGATAGCCATGAGCCGGACGTTGAATGATGTTTTGATGGGTCAAAACACGACCGGTTCCCGGATTCAAATAGCGGATGTCGGTCGAGACATGGGGCGCGGCAAAATCAATGGTGGCGGTGAGTTCGGTGGTGGTTTCAGGAGCGATGGGAATATTTTTTAGGCTTGCAGAAGTATCGTTGCGCGCAAAGTGAACGGTGTATTGTCCACTGGGCAAAAACAAAAAGGCACACCGGCCATTTGTGTCCGTGTATGCCCTTTGCTGGGTTTGGGGGTGTTGAAGAACAACGTGAACGTTTGGCAATAACCAGCCTTCAGAATCGGCAACTTCAATAATCAGCGTTCCGCCCTGCGCCAGAGTTGGCAACAGGCAAAACACTGTTATGGCGATCCATCGCAGCCCTTTCATTTTTGTCGCCAGATTTCCCAAACGAGGTGCGACAATTCGGGAACGATGAGTTTTTCCATGGCCAATTTAACAGCACCCGACGAACCGGGCATACAAAAAATCATGGTGTCTTTGTAAACCCCCGCAACAGCGCGCGACAGCATAGCCCCCGATCCAATATCTTCCCAGGATAAAAATCGAAACACCTCGCCAAAACCATCCAGGCGTTTTTCAAGCAGACTGGTCACGGCTTCATACGTGGTATCGCGAGCGGCAATGCCGGTGCCGCCATTGGTGAGAATCACATGGCATGTGCCTTCGGTGGCAATTTGAATAATGAGGGTGCGAATCTGTTCGGCCTCATCTTTGACCACGCGATAAAAACCAACGTGGTGCCCGGCGTTAAGCAAAAATTCCTGAATGATTTTTCCGCTTTTGTCATCGGCTTCCGTGCGGGTGTCGCTGATGGTGAGAACCGCGCAGGTAACGGGGTCTTTGGCCTGCTGGATATGGTCTTCGTAGGGCATGGAGCCTCCGGGAAGTAAAAATGAAAAAGGCGAATCTTGGCAGGTTTGAAAAATAGAAAAAAAAAGATGCAATGTCAATGAAGTCAATCGGTTAAAAAATACTCAAGATTTGGTTTTTAGGGCCGATAACATGAGAAGAGGGAGAAGTGAAAACAAAAGTGGAAGCTGGTAAGGACAAGCCTTTTGATGATCGTAGGATGAACACATGCAGATTGGCGCAACAACATATACACCAAATACATCGCTCTTTTATTCAGCGTATGAACGCACGTCAAGTGGTGCTGTGCAAATCGAGCCTGAAAAGATAAACCGATACGAGCCTTCAAAAGCAGTATTGGGTGCGGCCAAAACACTGCCTGGCCAGGGAGATCGGTCAGGTTTTGAGGTCCCGGGCGAATTTGGATTTTGCCAAAATTGTGGCATCACACACAACCTGCTTGGAGAATCAGCAGTTGGTGAAGACATGGTCATGAAAGGTGTAAAAAACGCCCCGGCCTCTGAGGTTGCCGATACAGGAGAATCACCCAATACTTCTGAAACGCAAACAAATGAAAAATCTGAAACAGAACTTCCAGAGGAAAAGGCACATAACGAAAAAACAGATGAAAAACAATTAAGTGAGGAAGATCAGCAAAAAGTTGAAGAACTGAAAAAACGCGATCAGGAAGTGCGCACCCATGAACATGCCCATGTGGCCGCCGGAGGGCAATTTGTGCGGGGGGGCATTCAGTTTGAATATGAAACCGGGCCCGACGGCAAACAATATGCCGTGGGAGGCGAGGTGTCCATAGACACATCACCCGTTTCGGGAGATCCACAAGCGACCATTCAGAAGGCCCAAACAATTCGGCGCGCCGCACTGGCCCCTGCACAACCGTCGGGACAGGATCGGCAAGCCGCAGCTGCAGCGTCCCAGATGGAAATGAAAGCGCGGCAGGAACTGCTAACAGAAAAAACAGAGGGCAGTGAAGAAGGTGTTGAGGATGTGACAGCAACATCAGGTGAAGGGGAAGAAACTGCGACAAAAACCTCAAAAGAAAATGGTGGTTTGCCAGTTGAAAAACCCGATTCAAAAAACAAGAGCGTGGAAAACAGCAAAAAAGATCGGGGTTTGCCCGAGGTTTCAACATCGGCAAGCAGCCCGCCCGTTGTGCGGTTGGATTACCAACAACGACCTCAGACTCGGCATTTGGTAGATGTGTTTGCGTAAGAATCGCAAAACAAAAACAGCGGTCAAAAAGCGGTCGATACCAGGTACTATCGACCGCTTTTTTGTGTTCGCATTTTGCCTTCAATCGTTCGGTCAAAATTTTTGACAAAAAATGCCACACCCGCAAATTGGGCAGTGCCCAGAGATGAACACAGGAATGTTGCGCAATCAAACAGACATGTCCTGCACAGTGCACATCCATTGTGGTTATTTGTCTATTCTTTTCCAAATTTATAGAACAAACTCGGCACCACAATCATATTTAAAGCGGTAGAGCTGAACAACCCGCCCAAAATCACAATGGCCATCGGAGTCTCAATTTCTTTGCCGGGTTCACCCCCGCCTAACGATAAGGGAATCAGCGCCAGTGCCGCCGTCAATGCAGTCATCAATATTGGGTTTAACCGTTCCAGAGACCCCTGAAGAATGGCGTCTTTGAAGGCGATCCCTTCTTTGAGCAGATTCTGGTAATGGGCTATCATCAAAATGCCGTTGCGCGTGGCGATGCCAAACAGCGTAATAAAACCTACCAGCGATGCCACGCTGATAATGCCGCTTGAAAAATACACCGCCCAAATGCCACCTATTAAAGATAAAGGCAGGTTGACCATAATAAAAAGAGTCGGGCGAAAACTGCCAAACTCCATATAGAGGATCAGGAAAATCGCCAGCACAGAAACAATGCTGAGCAACATTAAAATTCGGGTTGCCGATTCCTCGCTTTCAAACTGTCCTCCATATTCCACATAATACCCCTGTGGAAAAGCAATATTTTGTCCCAGCCGACTCCGAATATCTTCTACAACGCTTCGCAAGTCGCGTTCGGACACATTGGCTTGCACAACAATCTTGCGTTGCACGTTTTCCCGACTGATGGCGTTTGGCCCTTTTTCATAAACCACATCCGCCAACTGACGCAACGGCACTTTGGCCCCTACTGGCGTATCAAACAGGGCATTTTGAATCCGCTCAATATGACCCCGATTTTCCTCATTAAACCGAACCACCAGATTATAATTTTCCTGCCCTTCAAGAATCTGTGATGCAACTTCTCCGTTAAAGGCAATATCAATTGATTCTGCCAGGTCTTCCACAGAAACCCCATACGTCGCCATGGCATGCCGTCGGGGTTTGATGCGCACCTGGGGCACATCCACCTGCTGTTCTACCGCCAGATCCACCACCCCAACAACCCCTTCCATCTGCATCCGCACAGCTTCTGCCAGCGACCGAAGTTGATACAGATCCGGCCCGAAAATCTTAACCGCAATATTTGCCCGCGTGCCCGACAACATGTGGTCAATGCGATGCCCAATGGGTTGTCCAATGGTGATGTTGGTGCCGGGAATGGCCGCAAGGCTGTTTCGCAAATCTTCTAAAAACGCCTCCTTGTTTCTGTCCTGCAATTCAAACCGCACATCAATTTCAGCGGCATTAACGCCTTGGGCATGTTCATCCAGTTCGGCTCTTCCGGTGCGCCGCGCGGTGGACTTCACTTCGGGATGAGACAACATAACCTCTTCAGACAACCGACCAATGTTATTCGACTCTTCCAATGATGTACCGGGAACTGTCAGCACACTGATCGTCAATGATCCTTCGTTGAATTCGGGCAAAAAAGCCCGACCAAGAAACGGCAATAAAAAGAGTGTTCCCACAAGGACAATCGCCGAAGCCCCAAGCACGGCACCAGGAAACCGTAGTACAAAATCCAGCGTGTGTCGATACATGCGTTTCAATCGGGTCACAAGCCAGCTGTCACCTCCCGATTTCATGAAATTTGCATTGGGCAACAAATAAGAACTCAGCGCCGGTGTCACCACAATAGCCACCAGCAGGGATGCAAAAATGGAGGTGATATACGCATATCCCATGGGCAACAACAACCGACCTTCCACACCACTTAAGAAAAACAACGGCACAAATACAATAATAATAATCAACGTGGCATTGATCATAGGCGACAAAATTTCTCTCGATGCGTCGTAGATTACCTCGCCATACGGTCGCTGTTGTGTTTGTGGTTTTTGCCGATTCTCTTTGAGTCTGCGAAACACATTTTCCACATAAATAATGGCGTCGTCCACCAGCGCCCCAATGGCAATGGCCAGCCCGCCAAGTGTCATGGTATTAATCGTTATCTCGAAAGCCTGGAACACAAAAATAGTAGAAATCAATGACAAAGGGATCGCAAGGGCTGAAATGATTGTCGTTCTGAAATTGCCCAGAAAAAAGAACAACACCACAACCACCAGAATGGCCCCATCGCGCAAAGCATCTACCACATTGTTAATGGCCACCCGAATGAAATCCGCCTGTCTAAAAATCGTCGTATCCACCACAATACCAGGCGGCAAATTCTTGCGAATGTCGGCAATGGTCTCTTCGATCCGATCCGTCAGAGCCAGTGTGTTGGCATTGGGTTGTTTTTGAACCATCACGATCACGGCAGGACGGGCGTTGGCCGATCCATCACCGAATTTGATTGCCGAACCAATTTTAACCTCTGCCACATCCTGAATCAAAACCGGCACACCACCGCGCACACCTACAATTGATTCGGCAATATCTTGCAGCGTCTGCACCCGTCCTGTGCCCCGAATCAGGTATTCCTGACCAGCATCCATATAAGCACCGCCAGAAAAGCTGATATTGCTCTTCTGGGCAGCGTGAAATACCTCGTTAAGGGAAAGATCATAGGACGCAAGTTTTTCAGGTGAAACCAGAATTTGATACTGCTTCACTTCCCCCCCAATGGGCACCACCTGAGAAACGCCAGGTACCGACAACAGGCGGCGGCGAATCGTCCAATCGGCCACCGACCGCAAATCCATCTCGCTGATAGTCCGTCCAACATCCGTAGAATCAGCCGTGACAGCAATTAGCATAATCTCGCCCATAATCGAAGAAATCGGCGCAAGAATGGGCCGATCCACACTCTCAGGCAGAGATGCGCCAGCAATTTGCAATTTTTCATTCACAATCTGTCGGGCCACAAAAATATCTGTTCCCCAATCAAACTCAACCCAGACAATAGAAATGCCCGCCGTGCTCGAAGACCGCACCCGGCGCACACCCGTTGCCCCATTAACCGACGTCTCTATGGGAAATGTAACCAGCGTTTCCACCTCTTCGGCAGCCAGACCATGCGCTTCTGTCAACACCGTTACTGTAGGCGCTGTCAAATCGGGAAACACATCAACAGGCAGGCGAAAGGCCACAACAATACCTGCGACAAGAAAAATAGCCGCCCCTGCCAGAACAATCAGCCGATTGCCCAGTGATATTTTGATCAATTTATCAAACATAAAGGAGACTCCCCAAACAGCAATTGGATGGTGTGGATGTCATCAATGCGCATGGCCATGTCCTGTGGGCACAGATGTGGAAAGCGACGCCAGCCGCACCTGATACCCGCCTTCTGCCACCACGCGTTCTCCAGGTTCGATGCCTTCGATAACCTGAACATATTCCCGGTCTGTAATTCCGACCTTCAACACGCGCCGTTCAAAGGTTTCGCCTTCTACCTGTACATAAGCCACAGGTATTCCATTGTCGTCATAAACGGCAGAGATTGGAATGGCCAGTGCATCCAACACCTCCTGTGTTTTGACAGAAACGGTTGCAAACATGTGAATTTTCAGCTGCTGCTCAGGATTATCCAGTTCAAAAATGACCGGTACCGTGCGCGATGTTCTGTCGGCAATGCTGCCCACCGAAATCAACTTGCCGTTTAATTCACTCACGCTGAATTCCCGGTCATATCCTTCCACGGTAAAAGAAGCATCCTGAGCATTTTTAAGCCGTGCCACCTGTGACAGCGGAACCTGTGCTTTTAACCACACCCGTTCGGGATTGGTAATCGTAAACAACTTCTGACCCACATCAACGGCTTCTCCCGAATGAATATGAATCTCTTCCAGAATGCCGGCAATGGGCGCTTTCACATGAAAATGCAGTTCTCCGTTCCCGTTCAAAGATTCAAAATCCACTTGCTGCTCAATCACATCAAAACTGGCCTTTTGTGCTTCGTATATGAGCTTTGTTTCTTCCAGTCGCTTTTTTGATATGGCCTGTTTGTCAAACAATCGTTGCGCCCGTTCATACTCGCCTTTGGCCAGCAAATAGTCCTTCCGCATCCGATTTAAACCCGCATCGGTATGCGCAGGCGGAGACACCACTGCCAGCACCTGCCCCTTTTTCACCCAGGTTCCCACAGAAGGGATATGGGCATTTTGATCTGGCAAGATCATGCCATTCACCAGGGCAGGCACTTCGGCATGCGCCTGAATTTTGGGCAAAATTTCACCCACGGCACGGATGGAAGCAGAAAGCCTGTGTTGCCCGGTCGGCTCTGTTCTAAAATCAATTTTCCACTGTTGCTCCTTCAAAAAAGAAATCTGATCTCCACCACTTTCTTCTTCGGCATGGGGCATGTCTGCCGCGCTGGCATACACCCGAACGTCAGCAACTTGAACCACATCTTCAACCTGGGGGCTATTCAGTTGAAGTTCGAGGCCATAAACCCCGGCCTGTGCAAAACGCACAACAGTCAGAAAAATACCCGGACGGCTCGGGGCATCTGCTGACACGCGCACTTCTGTGCCGTCTGTTTTTCTAAATATGGCCGTCAACTTTCCCGTTGTGACCGCCTTGAAATCGTCCATTTTTGAAAAATGGATCACAAATGTGACATCCTGATTCACCAGCAAGGTAGGGTATTCCATAAATAATTCGGTGCGATCTGTCCACAATGTCACCGCAATGCTTCCGGGGGCGTGTTCATGACCGTGCCCTGTTTCTTCTTGAACGTGGCCTTGTTCGCCGTGATCGTGTGTATTGCATCCCCCAAGTGTTATGGCCAGCAAAACAACCCATGAGATTTTCAACAAATACCGCATAGGAAATTCCTCTATAATTATCGGGTTTGAGACTCTTGTTTCAAGTCAGATAACGGATGTCCAATGGCTTTTTCCAATTCAAACTGGCTGGTGTGGTATGCCGAAAGCAGATCCAGCCTCGCCTGGAAAGCATCGCTGTAAGCCCGCACCCCATCCAGCATTTCAACCAGAGACAGTTCGCCTTCCAGATAGGAAAATTTGGCAATTTCAAGAACCGAATCGGGCGGCGCAGAAACCTGTTCCATGCGTTTGATCTGTTCGCCATATAAACGATATCTGTCCCGTGCAGAAGCCACATCTTGTTGTACCTGCTTTTGCAAAAGAGCTTCCGTCAAGCGTTGCCGCTCAAAAGATGCCTGTGCGATTTTCACCTTGCCCTGATTGCGATTAAAAATGGGAAGCCCAATCCCCACTTCAAAAACCGCGCCGTCAAAACCATCTACCTGCCGTTTAAATGCGAATGAAACCTCTGTTTCAGGCCATCCCCTGCGTTTGGCCGCAACCCACGACGCTTCACCAGCATTCACCAGCGTTTTTGCCATCTGGAGATCCGATCGATGTGCCATTGCTTGGTCTATCGCAACATTCAGATCAACGATTTCCATCGGCGCATCAAGCACGGTCTCAATATCTGCTTCTGACCACTGGATATAAAAAGACAACTTTCTGAAAAGCTGGTTCAATTCAATTTGAGCTTCTGCTTCCAATCGGGCATAATGCAGCGCCTCTAACCAAATGCGATGCTGCTCATAAACACTGATATCGCCTTCCAATTGTCGAATGTTTCCCGTTTGGGCAGCCTCTTGAAAAAGCGCAGATGCTTTCTGAAAAACCCGGTGTTTTTCACGCGCAAAATGGTAGGTTACAAAAGTCTTTTGAACCTGGAACCGAACCTCCTTTTGCAGGTGATCAAGGGTAAATTTCTCCGATTGAACCTGGGCGTTGGCAACGCGAACATCAGATCCTCGTGTCCACAAAAAGGCAAGTGGAAGAGATGTTGACAGCACCCATTCCCCACCATCCAAACCCGATTGGCGCAACGTCTCCCGCGTATAAGAAACAACCGGATTGGGCAACAACCCGGCATCTGTTTTTGCGCCTTCGGATTCCTGTATAACCAGGCGCTGGATGTCGAGCATCGGCGCATGTGTTAAGGCGCGTTTGACCGCTTCAGAAAGCGTGAGCGGTTCACAGTGCGCCGAAATGACAAACCCGACAGAGAAAATACAACACAAAAAAAGACATAAAACGGACTTCAAGGCAAAACCTCCCCTGGTAACGAGTAAGGGATCAGACCCGCAAGACAATTCAAAGCCGTTGGATATTTTTTAAGAATGAAATTTTGAAAAAGAAAAATTAAGCGACAGGCGGAGGAAGATCAGAAGCGAGGAAAATGGTGTGGGACAAAAGCAGAAAAAAAAACACATCGATATCGGGGAAGTCAAAAATGGCAGATGTTACAGGAGGCAAGCGATAGAACTGAGGGAAAAGAGCCGATACAACCAAGTAGATGGGAATATGCCAGCGAAAATGAGAAACCGTTCGATATAACCAGACGGTTCCAGACAACAACATAAGCTCGGGCAGTTCTGAATCCAAGACATTATAGGAGGACACGACAGAAGGCATATCTTCATCGTGCCCTGTTTCTTGCATCAGGGGCGAAACGTGTACATGGCCAATTTTGCCCTGGATATGACCATGATCCTCATTCGGATGCACATGCAAATAGGGAACAAAAAGCAACGTGATCAGATGGATCAAAATCAGGGTTCCGGCTAAAAATTTCCTTTTATAACGCACGATTTCATTGCCTCGTTTATTTGTGCGGGTGCATAGTAACCCATCGAGACCATATCCTTTGTGCTGATCAGTCTCACCCGTTTTTTCAACAGACTTTCATCTTCAGACTACATCATCAGCTTAAGCGCAATATAATCTCCACTCGTTTCCAATTTGAATGTAACAGGTTTGGCATCTCGGTTACGCCAAAACCATCCGTGATAACCATCAAAAGCCGCTTTTATCTGACCTTCATCTGATGTTACCATGCGCCCTTTTTTGTAGCTGATAGACTGTTTTGATCCTTGATATCCATCCCCATGGGTGTCGTGATTCAGCTTGCCATCAATGCTTGTCCATTTGTATTGGGCTATGGCATCTTTTTTCATTTCCAGCTTAAATTCTATTGTTTCGCCAGGGGCAAGCGTATGTTCAATCACATCCGTTTTAATGGCTTCTTTTACATGGTCTTCGTTTATCGGTTCTGGTTTCGTGACAAGCGGCATAGGAGGAGAAAAGTTGATTGCTGGCATAACTTCATCATAAGTTACCATATTGCCGTGTGAAGCCTCTTCTCGTTCAAGCTTCACTTTGATCTCACCCATTTCTTTGAGTCCCAATGCAGCACCAATGCCTGTTGGATCAACACCATATTCAGCAGGTAAAACAGCAATAACCAACACAATGGTGGCGATGCATATGGCAAGAATCGTTGAACGAATAAGCTGTTTCGATGTGGGTAAATCTTCAGGTGAAGGGGTTTGACTGTTAAACACCATCCTACTCCTTTTATGAAAGGATATATCCAAACATTTGATATCCCATTAAAATGAAACCCAGTGTCATGAGCACCACATTGGCTGCATACGCATGTCTGATGAAGCCACCTTGCTTTCGCCAATAACTCATAACAATCAAAATGGCAGACAAGGCCATTAATTGTCCCACTTCTACCCCAACATTGAATGCAATGAGATTGGTAAAAAGGCCCTCGGGTGCAATCTCAAATTCCAAAATCTTTGTCGCAAGCCCAAAACCGTGAAACAGGCCAAAAATAAA
>CAXNEV010000006.1:0-22132 GCA_964200925.1 Candidatus Latescibacterota bacterium
GGATGGCTATTTTGGCCAGCAACGCGGCTACTTTGGTGCGTATCAAACAGGAGCGACTCACCAAAACAGCGCAAAAATTCCGCCGTTTGTTTCGCCTCAATGCCTCTAACTCCAGCAAAAACAACACACCAAATGTTTAGTAGGCACTATTTAAGGCCGATGTTCACCCAGTTATTGGTACGAGTGGTCTTTTGAGAAACCAATTTGAAATGTTATCACAACTTTGTTCAAACCGTAATTTGGGTGGAATCATTGTGCCGAATTTTTCTATTTCTGCTGTTTTAATGATGAAGTTTGCCCAAGAGGCTGCACGTTATTTTTCTACTGTTGAAATAATAGAACTTCATCATGATGAAAAACGTGATTCTCCTTCTGGTACAGCAATTAGAACTGCTGAGATGATATCGGAAATTTTGAATTATTCATCGCCAAAAATCGAAGGTGAAATGACGATTGCTGGGGCACGGGGTGCCGTATATCAAGGCATACCGATTCATTCGATTCGCCTACCTGGGCTTGTAGCGCATCAAGAAGTTTTATTTGGCAGTTCTGGTCAAACGCTCACAATCAGAAGTGATCTCATTAACCGAGAGGCTTACTGCCCCGGTATATGTCTTGCCTGTAAAAAAGTTGTCGAATTGCAAGAGTTGAAGTATGGATTGGAACACCTTTTATAAAAGACGAAAAAATAGAAAAGCGAATTGGAAACTTGAGGGCCGAACGCAAGGCCAGATGGATTCTCCACTGACCGTAAGGCAAGTCGCCACTTCCCCCAAAACAATACAGTCGCCCGAACTCCATTCTTTCCTTATATTTATTCGGGACAGAAACTGTTCAAGGGGGATCGATGAATTGGCCAACGTGGTGGAATTGGGAATTGGAAATTTCACCTCATGTCGAAAAGCGAATGGAAGGGAGAAATTTCACGGAAATTGACTTGAGAGACATGATGGATCGTGCTTATTTGTATGAACCAAATGAAATTGAGGGACGTTATGTAATTTACACGAAACACCATAGCAATGACTGGAAGATCATTATTGAGCCAGATGAAGAAGATCACTTATTGGTGGTTGTCACCGCCTTTGCTATTTAGGGTGAAAAGATGAAAGCGCGTTATTTAGAAGTGACATTTCGGAAAGGTAAACCCCTTGCTGCCTATTTATATTTTCCGCGAGAACCCGGTGTCAAAAGTGCCAGAACGGAAGATGTAGGGTCTGGTTTACTGGTGGATTATCAGGCTGATGGTCGCCCTATTGGATTAGAGATTACAGCGCCAAGTAAAGTCACACTGGATCAGATTAATGCGGTTCTTAATCGCTTGCATCTTCCGTTATTAGATCCTCAAGAGTTGATGCCGTTAAAAGCGGCATAAGACAAAAGAGGTTGTCCGATGGCCTGTATCTGATTGTTAAGGATATAGGCCATAATAGTTCGGAAAAACACGATTACACCAAAGTATAGATATGCCTCACAGTGATCTTATTTCCCGCATCGAAAGGCTTGTTGGTTCAAAGGTTCGATCCTACCGGACCGTTGAAGGGGGATATAATCCAGCTACGCGACTACTATGCAATTGAAGGGGCTATGAAGGCAGGTTTGAAAGCCTATCCAGGCTGATTGCCGGGATTTGGTATATACAAGAGTAGATTTTTGAAAAATGATGAATAAACCGATCAACGTTCAGCGGAGGAATAAAGGTTATGAAGCCGATTATTTTCAAGAAGAAGGGCCAGGCGCATTTCACAAAAAAATGGGACGAGGGTACAGCATCTGATCGCATTATTCTTCCCGAAGCTGATGACTGTCTGGTCAAAGTGACGATGTTTCGGCCCAAAGCAGGATTTTCTGTCGAGAAGATTGTGTATGCTTGCGATGAAACGGTTCACATGGTGTCTGGCAAGATCACCATCCGCATTACAGATGGTTCAGATGTGGTGCTTGTTCCTGGGGATACCTATTATGTTCCGGGTGGAACACCCTACGGTTTGACGGTGCAGGAGGGTGGCGACATATTTTGCGTTTTTTCCCGGGCTGCAGATGGCAAGTTGCCAGATAATACGTAACGCAATCCAAACGGCGTGCGACAAACCCAAACGCTTCGCCTTATGTTCGGGCTGTGATTCAGTTTTGAACATAGACCTGTCCGTCACAAAATCAAACACACCAAAAACCACGCAATCGTGAACTTTAATTTTCCCTGTTTATTTTCAAGGTGTTGCGCTTGACTCCATGTGCCAAATCCCTTACATTAAGCCTCTATATCACAGCCATTCCCCACACCACAACGCCACTGCTTTCCCCTGGAGGCTTTGCGATGTTCAATAACCGTCTCACCCAATTGTTGATGGGCGCGATTGTTTTCTTGCTGTTGGCCGATTTTGCCAAACCGCTCTTAGAGCCTGTCACCGCCTTTGCCGAAGGAGATGCCAAACCCGTATTGCCCATCATTTCGGGTTATGGCACAAATGCATGGATTTACAAAAACAACGAAGTCTATTATGTCCGTTGGGATACCAACTTCAAAAAAATTCAAATTGAAGGCCCCAAAGCACTCGACCTGGATGACAGCGATCCTTCTGCTCCGGTTGTGATGAGTGGGCAGGGCAACTCCATCTGGATCCTCAAAGGCAATTACGTTTATTATGTTTATGCCGTTATAGAAAATAACTTTGTCACCATTGAAGTAGAACGCCCTGAAAAAATGCCTTAGAAACGGTCCTTAATTCGGTGCATCCGGTCCACTTATGGTTCGAATCACGGGCAAATCTCAGGGTTCCTCTAAAAATTAGTTTTTGGTTTTTATTTCAAATAGACGAATGGGTGTTTCGTTGATGACTCGCTTCGCCTATTCGCTGAGATGAACCTTGCAGTCATTCGTTTGTATGACATTACAGAGCCTCAAAACTTATTGTGACTCAATTTGAATATTGCGGCGCCATACACGTCCACTCCACATACTCAGATGGTTCGGGCAGTGTATCAACCATCATCCATGCTGCCAATGAAGCCGCACTCGACTTTTTGGTGCTCACCGATCACAATTCGCTCGGTGCACGTGTGAATAGATGGGAAGGGTGGCACCAAAACACGCTTTTGATTGTGGGAGATGAAGTCTCCGGCAGATCCGGGCATTGTCTGGCACTGGGCACCAACCGCCGAGTCAATCATCGGCAACTGCCCCAGGACATTCTCAACGACATCAACCGCCAAAATGCCCTGTCTTTTATTGCGCATCCCCACGGCACGTATCGCTCGTTGTTTAAAACACACAACCATGCATGGAAAGACTGGACAACCACCGGATTTACCGGCCTGGAACTCTGGTCTTACATGTTTGACTGGATTCGCGATTTTCGATATTACCGATTCTGGGGGCACTATCGGCATCCCGAGCGATATATTCGCGGCCCGCATCCCGACACCCTATTGATGTGGGATCGCCTTTGCCAAACGCAACACTGTGTGGCCATTGGAGGGGTTGATGCCCACGCCCGGCACTATGGCCCGTTGCCCTTTGTCGTTTTCCCCTATGTTGATGCATTTCAAACCTTGCACACGCACATTTTGCTTTCCAAACCCATCACCCAAACCGAGTCCGATATTCAAACCCTGTTGCAGGCCCTCGGGGCCGGGCATTGTTTTATTGCCTATGATTTTTTGCACAATGCCACAGGTACGCGATTTCACGCCGCCGACGGCAGTTTGCAAATGGGCGATGCAGTTGTATATAATCGCCCGATCGACCTGTGTGTTCACCTCCCGTTAAAAGCAGACATGTCAATTGTCTGCAACGGGCACATCATCCAGCAAATTTATACAGACACCTTCACTTTTTGTGCCAATACTCCAGGGGTTTACCGAATGGAAGCCCGCCTCAACCAGACTCCCTGGATATACACCAACCCCATTTATCTCAGAGCAGGAGCCTTGCCCCAATGACCCCCTTTGAACAGCGCAACCGCATCGTTGCAGCTCTGGTC
The DNA here is from genome assembly GCA_964200925.1 of Candidatus Latescibacterota bacterium. Taxonomy (GTDB): domain Bacteria; phylum Latescibacterota; class UBA2968; order UBA2968; family UBA2968; genus CAXNEV01. Next base: position 3,984 of record CAXNEV010000006.1, read on the forward strand.
ACCCTGTTCACCAGCATCATCTATCTTTCAACACTGGCACCCACGGTGGCTTTTTGGGATTGTGGCGAATTTATCGCCACCGCCTACCTGCTGGGCATTCCACACCCGCCAGGGGCACCCTTATACACATTGCTGGGGCGCATATTCTCCATGTGGCCATTTGGTGAAATTGCCTTTCGCGTAAACCTCCTGTCGGCCGCATCCGGTATCCTCACCGTCTTGCTCATCTATTTGTGTACCGTGCGGCTGTTATCAAACTGGCTCAACAAAGAAAATCACCAAACAGCCATTTTTACCGGCGGCGCGGTTGCAGCTCTTTGCACTGCATTTTCTTTTTCCTTCTGGAACAACGCCATTGAAGCCGAAGTGTATGGCCTTTCCATGTTCATCACACTGCTGGCCGTGTGGCTGGCCTTGCGCTGGGACAATGCCCACAAAGACCATACCAGTGACCGCAATCTTTTATTTATTGCCTATCTGTTTGGTCTGGGGGCAGGGGTTCATTTGCAGTGTTTGCTCACCATTCCTGGCATCCTCATCATTCTCTTCACCGATCTCATGGAAGACAAACCCTTCAAAACACAGGTCCTCACGGTTATTGGCCTCATCCTGTATCCATTTTTATCCATCGTATTGCCACAGCTTGCAGCCCTGTTGATGACAGCCACCATTGTCATCTGTTTGCTGATTTTGCGTCCGGCCTGGCGCACCCCCCAATTCTGGATATGGGGGCTCATTCTGGGAGCGCTGGGGTTTTCAACCTACATGGCCCTTTATATTCGATCAGGTCTCAACCCGGTGATCGACATGAACGATCCGGGCAATTGGGAAAATTTCAAAGCCTTTCTGTCCCGGCAACAATATGGCACGCACTTTCTCTTTCCGCGCAGAGGGGAGCCCTGGGCCTATCAGATCAACATTCATATCAAATACTTTCTGCAACAATTTCCCTTTTTTGATACCATACCCGCTACTTTTCGCCGAGCCGTTGATGTATATGCAGACAGTTATGAAACGATCTATTTTTCGCTGATCACCTTGTCTCTTGGCATCGGTGGGGCCGTGTATCACCTGCGCAAAGACTGGCATCGATTTGCCTCTCTATTTGCCATGTTTGCCATCATGAGTGTGGGGCTGGTGCTCTATCTCAACATGCCCGATCCAGAACCGCGCGAACGCGAATACATCTTTGTGGGAGCCTACACCTTTTTTGGCATCTGGATGGGTATTGGCGCGGCTGGACTCATCATTTGGATACAGGCCAATATGCGCCAGATGGCCGTTGTTGCACCTTTCATTCTGCTGATCATCCCCATTGGCATCATGGCCAAAAACTATCACTCTCACGACCGCACCGGCGATTACATTCCCTTTGATTATGCCTACAACATCATGCAAACCTGTGATCCCAATGCCATTCTGTTTACCAATGGCGACAACGACACCTACCCGTTGTGGTTTTTGCAATACGTTGAAAAAGTGCGCCCCGACATTCAAATTGTCAACCTGAGCCTGATCAAAACAACCTGGTACGTCAAACAAATGCAAAGAAACGGCCTGAAATTCAACTTGAGCGACGACTTTATCGACACCAATTTGCTGGCACAGCCCTGGGAAGCCAACCGGGGCATGGACTTTGCCGGAATCAGGCTCGAAGCCGACGATATTCCCAAAGCAGAATATTTTATTGGTGATGCCTCCCAGCAAACCGTGCAGGTCATCGAACCACAAACCTGGTTAATCTGGCGGCTGATCACAGAAAACAAAGGGGAACGCCCCATCTATTTTGCTGTCACCGTGCCCACCAGCAACATGGCCGGTCTGCGCCCCTATTTATCTATGGAAGGCATGGCCTATAAACTCGTTCAGGAGCGGGGCATGGGCCAATTTAGCGCCGAACGCACAGCCAAAAATTTGCTGGAAGTGTATCGCTATACCGACGTGGCCGACAGCACCGTTTACAAAGATCCCGTTGCCCGGCGGTTGCTGGGAAATTATGTGGTACTCTTTGAAGGTCTTTCCCGCGCCTATATCCAGACAGACAGATACAAAGAGGCATTTCACATTTTGGGCGAACTGGAAAAACGCGTTCCTCCCCATGCCCTCGATATGCCCGATACCTGGCAAATGGCAGGCCGAAATTATCGCGACTTGGCACTTCATTTTTCCGAAACCGGAGAAACAGACCTGGCTTTGGCCTCTCTGGAAAACCTGTTGCGACTGGGGCCACAGGTTCAAAACCCCGAACAAATTCGCGCCATGATCGAAAATTGGAAAAACAAAAAAACAGATATTCCATCCGACAGCATTCCCATTCCGTAAAACTAAGATATTATCACAATATGTAGGCACACTCAATTTACAAGCGATACAACAGTGATTTTCCGCGCGATTCCGTCCAGCAATATCTCTCGAAACACCGCTGATCTTGACAGGCTATCTCATGGCGTGTATCCACAAAGGGTATTCGCGGACCAAACAAGACCCGCGAAGCGGGTGGTTGGGCACGAAGTGCCCCTTGTTTCGCATGAGCGGCGCAGCCGCGAGTCAAATCAGCCTCCCGGCGTTTGAGGGACGACTTTTGTGTCGTTACAAAAGTAGGTCGCCGACGGCATAAAAAAAGGAAGAAGATCCCTCCAGGATTTTCTTCTTCCTTCTTCCTGCTCTCAATACTCCCACTGTTCATAAACCACATGCCGTTTGCGTTTGCGCCAGCGTATTAAAATATAACCCACCACAAAACCCACAATATGGGCATACCAGGCCACACCGCCCATCCCCCCGGAAGCGTTGACCAGTTGAATTAAAAACCAGGCCCCCAGCACAATTAAAGCCGGCACGCGCAGAACAAAATAAAACATCAACACCAGAATGCGGGCACCGGGAAAAGCCGCCAGATAAGCCCCCAATACCCCGGCAATGGCACCACTTGCCCCAACCATGGGCGTGGTTGACCCAGGGTCAGAGAGCACATGCGCCAGCGTTGCAACCACCCCGCAAAACAAATAAAAAATCACAAAGCGAAAATGCCCGGTGAGGTCTTCAATATTATTTCCAAAAATCCACAAATACAGCATATTGCCGCCCAGATGCATCCAATCGCCATGTATAAACATAGACGTCAACAAGGTTGCATAAAGCGGAATAGGAGTGGGTGAAATGGCATCGGTGGCATGGGTCAACTCAAATGGAATAGCGCCAAATCGCGACAAAAAAATGGCAAAACCAATCTCTCCCAGCAGCCAGGAATAAACAAACACACCTATATTGGCCAACAAAATCATCACCATAAAAAAAGGTGTACTGCGAGATGGATTTTCGTCTTTTAATGGAATCATCATACGCCATGTCTCCTGCCAACCCGATTAATCGCCTCATCGCGACCAGAGATCGCTGTGGTGTTTCAGATAACAAACTTGAATTTTCAACGACAAACAATGGACAATGGTTAAAAACGTGTTTGCACGTTCCAACGCATTTTCATTTCACGACAAAATTGCTTGTTTGTCGCACCTCATTGCCACAAATATCGCGCACCCGAATATTCAAACGATGGGTGTCAGGCGATAACGCCTGGCGCGGCTGGGCAATCATGCGATTTTCTTCGGGATCGTATTCGACAATCAAACGCACATCATTTAAAAAAATTTCATAATCCTCTTCGCGCCAAATGCCCGACATCGCATCGCGCACAGTCACTACCACCACAGGTCGGCGTTCGGAAATCGTTTGTCCTTTTTTGGGAACGATCTGAACAATTTCGGGTGGCGTCAGATCAACCATCAAAGCATAAACACCCAGATGTTTGACCTCTCCTGTTACCACGGGTTTCACAGGATTTTTTCCCTTATCCACAAAAATCCATCGCGTTCCCCGCCGTTCATAAATGCCCAGTTTGTCGGAATGTGCAAAACTTTCAGGATAAACAAAGGCCAATGTAGCTTTTTCAAAAGCCACATCCTGGGGCATGATCTCATAGGCAGACCCAATCATGCGCACATCCCTGATCCCATCATCGCGTTCTACCCGCCCAACAAAGGTATCATAAACGCCCCCTTCTGCAAACCGAACCTGCACAGCACCATCACGACTGCCAAACACACCGCCTTCTTTTGGGGTAACCACCTGTTGAACCAGTGTGACCTGTTGTTCCACACCATCGACCATGCCCGTCACCACCACATCTTCAGAAGCAGACAAATCAAAAGGCACAATCCCTTCATACGTGCTCAAATCGACCTGGCGCAATGGCAAAACCATTGTGCGATGACCGCCAAAACGCATCGTTGCCAGAACCCCGCGATCAGGTATCCGGTTCAATATTAAGCGCACAACAGCAAATGTCGGAAAAAATTCGGTTGTCCAATTCATCTTCAAACCACCCGGTTCCGGGGGAGCAAATGTGCAAAAAGCCGACAACCCGTATGCATTTTGAGCTCGCAGCCGATAAATAGCCCCATTAATACGGGGCAATGTGCGCAACAATCGACCATCTCCAACAGATACCCAGTCTTCAACAGGTTGCCAGGTTTTTCCGCCATTTGTCGAGTGTTCAAAAATGGCCTGCTGCCCATCTGTGATTTCAACATCAACAGCCACGGTCTGATCGAGCCACTGTGTTTTTAAATCAACCACCACCGGCGACCGGTCCACTTTCACCACCATCCCGGCCTCAGAGCGGTTGCCTTTGGCATCGCTGGTTTCTATTTTGAGGTGATGAACACCTATGGAAAGTCCAACACCCACATCGGGAACAGCCGATCCTGCCCACAGTACCCCGTCTCCTGCTCGAAACGATCCATAAAAAGGCAGGCGATTGCCCACCTCACAAAACAAATTGTGAAACCGGCCCCATCCGCGCTGACCGAGCAAAAAATTGCGATCCAGATCTCCATGCTGCGTCACATCATAACTGAACATGTCATACGTTGAGGCAAACACTTCCCGGTCATCCACCTGCAGGCTCAGCCGATACGGAGCCATTTTGTTGGTCAAAGCCGACGCATCGGCCCGGTCAAACACATCCAGCGCCAACCCCACGCGCCCCCAGATCACAACCGTATCGGGAAAAACAAACCGCTTTTGTTTTTCCTGCCATGTCAACGCAAAAATTTTTGCAGCCGAAACACCATCAATACGCGCTTGATCATCTTGTGGCACCATCCCCACAGCCACAGGTGTTGGCGACAGGCTATCGGCCACATCAAAACCATGCAATAATGGATTGATCGGTCGCTGGTTGGCATCGCGCAGTTCAAAATGCAAATGGGGCACTCCTATGCCTGTACTGCCCGAAAATCCCAGCACCTCGCCACGTTTCACTGGCAACTGATCGGGGCGAAAAAACAAATTCACACTGTACGTGCTCCGGCGGTCCTGCTCGGCCATCACATAAGATTCGATTCGCTCGGAAAAACCCGACAAATGCGCCCATACCCCAATGTGCCCATCGTTTAAAATCACATAAACCGCCCGCCCATACCCCCAGGGCGAAGTGCGCACCCGCTCAACATAACCATCTGCCACCGCAAAAACAGGGAACCCTTCTTTACCCCAGGTTTTTAAATCGATGGCCGCATGCAACCGCCCCCCGCGATATTCGCCAAAAGTTGACGTCAGTGCGCGATCCGCCTGCATGGGCCAGTGATAACGCTCTTCGGCCCGGGCCATACTCACATACAACAATACCAGATACAAAACGAGTAAATAACGCATCAGATACCCTCGTGTCGTTTTTAAATTCCGCCAGGTTTCAAAAGTCCCACACCAAAATGCGAAACATACTGCTTTATATAGCGTTTTTCCGCCATGCGGTCAAGTCGGCTGTAAAAACTGTATTTGAAGATACTTATCCTGAAAAAAAACTTGCCTACTGTGAAATCTTCCGGTAGATTATGAAGTCTTGGATTTTGTTCATGGCCAATCTGAATATTCGGTTGTTGCCAAACTTCCATTCACTGATAACGGAAAGACCAAACTCGCGATAACATTCTGGTTCGCGACTGTTTTTTTTCGGAGGAATTGTCTCAATGCTTGCCCAAATGCGCAGTGCCGCTTTTATCAAGGCCATGATGATCATTGTGGCCATCGCATTTATTGGACTGATGGTTTTTGAATGGGGGGCCGATTTTAGCAACCGTGGGCTTTCCAGCGGCGACGCCCTTGGTTCAATCAATGGCCAGGAAATCACCCACAAACAGTTTGAAGCCGAACTGCGAAATTACTATCAACAGGCCAAAGCCCAGGGCAATGAAGAACCGGAAATGTCACAGATGATATCCCAAACCTGGGAAAGCATGATCAACCAGACTCTGGTTGCCCAACAGCTTGAAAAATACAATATTGCCGTCTCAGACAACGAAATTAATTTTTACAACCGCAACAACCCACCCGAAGCTGTTCAAGCCCAGGAATTTTTTCACACCAACGGCCAGTTTGACCTGACCAAATATCAACAATTTCTCGACAATCCAGGCACGTACAGCGATCCTCAAATGAAACAGTTTGTATTTTTTACCGAAGACAATGCCCGGCGTCAACTGCTCTCCAGGAAATTGGAAACCCGCATTGCCGGATCGGTTAAAGTCACCGATGCCGAAGTGCGCCAAGCCCACATAGATCGCAACGAAAAAGTCAGTGTGGCCTATATCGGCTTCGATGTTACAGCCATTTCCGATTCTCTATCTCTGGTTGCCGATTCCGAAATTCAGGCCTATTACGACAAACACCGCAACGACTTCAAACAAGATGCGGCCATTCGCGCGGCATTTGTCGGTTTTTCCAAAGCCCCAACCGCGCATGACGAAATCCAGGCCGAAACAGAAATTCGCCGCATTCTCGATGAAGCTCGAAAAGGTGAAGACTTTGCCGAACTGGCCCGCATCTATTCCGATGATACCAGCGCACAACAGGGCGGAGATCTTGGGTTTTTTGGCAAAAATCGCATGGTCAAACCCTTTGAAGATGCGGCTTTTGCCCTTGCACCGGGGCAGATTTCAGACCCTGTCAAAACTCAGTTTGGCTGGCATATTGTCAAAGTAGAAGAAAAAAAAGGAGCTGGAGACAGCCTTCAAGTGCATGCCCGGCACATTCTCATTCAGGTCAAACCCGGTATGGACACATTGGATAGCCTGCGTGTGGTCGCCCGGGAATTTCAGGAAAATGCCGAAAAAATCGGTTTTGATGCTGCTGTTAACAAAGCCAACCAACAAAGCCAGGACACAGGTTTTATTTCGGCAGACAGCTTTTTCCCGCTGTTGGGCAACAGTGCCGCCGGTCTGGTCAATGCCTTTCTTCACAAAACACCCGGAGATGTTTCAAACATCTATGAAACCGACCAGGGTCTTTTTGTCTTTTCGTTGCGTGAAACCCGCCCGGAAGGCCCGCGTCCGCTGGATGAAGTGCGCAGACAAATTGTATCGCGCCTTCAACAACAAAAAAAGGTGCGTGTGGCCGCCAATCGCATGACCGATGTGCTCGGCCACATCAAAGCTGGCAAATCACTGGAAGAAGCAGCCAAAACCTTTAACCTTCAGGTAAACAAACCCGAGGCTTTTGCCAGAGCTGGATTTGTAGCCGGCGTGGGCAGTCGCAATGCCTTTATAGGTGCGGCGTTCCGCTTGTTTGTTGGGCAAACCAGCGATGTTGTAACCACAGATCGCGGTGCTTATATTTTACAGGTGCTGCAAAAAACGCCCATCGATGAAAAAGCATTTGCAACCGAAAAAGAGATGCTCTCCCGGCAGTTGCTGGCCCAAAAACGCCAGGAAGTAATTGCGGCCTGGTTTGCCGATTTGCGTGAAACTGCCCAAATCGTGGACAATCGCCACCAGTTTTATTCTGAATTTTAGAACGCGTTAAAAAAAATTAGTTTTCGGTTTTTATCTCAATTCGCCTATTCGCCCATTCGCCCCCGGCTTGGAACATAAAACAGTCACGAGTCCAGAGTCAGCACAGCCGTTTTTGACTTTTGATTTGTGACTGTTTTTGACTTTTGACCCAGGATTTCCAACTTTGACTACCCGAACACTGCGCCTTGCACTGGCTCAAATCAATGTCACCGTAGGTGATTTGGAACACAACCACGACAAAATCCTGACCCAGATCCGCAAAGCCCGCGATTGGGGCGCTCATCTTGTTGTATTTCCCGAATTGGCCATCACCGGATACCCTCCCGAAGATCTGCTTTTCAAACCGCGCTTTATTTCAGCCAATCGGCGTGTGCTCGACGAGCTTGTGCAAGCCACACAGGGCATTGCCGCCATCATAGGTTTTGTAGATCGCCAGGACGATATCTATAACGCCGCCGCCATCGCCTGTGATGGACATCTCATCGACATTTATCACAAAGTGTATTTGCCCAATTACGGCGTTTTTGACGAAGACCGCTATTTTCAATCGGGAAAAAGCAACGGCATTTATCGCCTTAACAACATCACATTTGGCATCACCATCTGCGAAGACATCTGGTATCCCGGTGGGCCCGCATACAAACAAGCCCTATCTGGCAATGCCGAAGTGCTGATCAACATCTCCTCGTCGCCTTTCCACGACGGCAAGGAACTGCTGCGCGAACAAATGATCGCCACTCGCGCCACCGACAACGGCGTGGCACTGGCTTTTTGCAATCTCGTAGGCGGACAGGACGAACTCGTTTTTGACGGGGGCAGCCTCATCACCAATCAGGCCGGACAAATCATGGCCCGGTCGCCGCGATTTGAAGAAGATCTGCTCATTGCCGATATCGACATAGAAGCCATTTTTCGAAACCGACTGCACGATCCCCGTCGGCGCAAAGAAAAACGCGCTGTTGAACCCATTACACCCCTCATTTTGCCCGACATCCACCCCGATTCTGTCGAAATGTCAAAACCCGAAACGCCCGACTTTCCACGCCCGGATGAACGCATCAAAAATATCTACCATGCCCTGGTGCTGGGCACGCGCGATTACGTGCACAAAAATGGCTTTGAAAAAGTGTTTATCGGCCTTTCGGGCGGCATCGACTCGGCCCTGGTCACAGTCATTGCCCACGATGCACTTGGCCGCAACAATGTCGTGTGTGTCACCATGCCCACCCGATATTCTTCCGAAGGCACTTTTAACGATGCCCTGCAAATGGCCGGCAATCTTGATATTCGCATTCTCACATTGCCCATCCAGGATCTCTTCGATGAATACCTCGTTCTGTTAACCGATGAATTCACAGGTCTGCCGCCCGATACCACCGAAGAAAACATTCAACCCCGCATACGCGGCACCCTGTTAATGGCTCTGGCCAACAAATTTAGAGCCCTCGTTCTGGCTCCCGGCAACAAAAGTGAGATGAGCATGGGATATGCCACGCTCTACGGCGATATGGCCGGTGGTTTTGCGGTAATCAAAGACATCTACAAAACCCTGGTATATGAACTGGCCGATTACCGCAATGGGATATCGGGCAAACCCGTCATTCCCGAATCCATCATCGACCGTCCGCCCACCGCGGAATTGCGCGACAATCAAAAAGACACCGACAGCTTGCCGCCCTATCCCGTGCTCGATCCCATTCTCAAAGCCTATGTTGAAGAAGACCGCAGTTTAAAAGACATTGTCGCTCAGGGTTATGATCATGCCCTAGTCACACGCGTCATTCGCGCGGTTGATCTCAACGAATACAAACGCCGACAGGCCCCGCCCGGCATCAAAATTACGCCCCGCGCATTTGGCCGCGACCGGCGTTTGCCCATTACCAACCGCTGTCGGGAATATTAAAATCAACAACAAAAAAGGCGTCCGCAAAATGCGAACGCCTTTTCATTTTACCATCAGTAATTTCTATTCAACACCAGCAACGCGCAAACGCCACATCGCCCGCATCAGCGAAGCCCGCGCCCGTTCAACGTCAACATCGGCATCGCCCTTTCGGGCCAACCTGGCCTGTGCGCGATCTCGCGAAGCCCGCGCCCGATTCACATCAATCTCTTCGGTCAATTCTGCCGTTTCTGCCAGCACAATTACCCCATCGCGAGACACATTGGCAAACCCACCGCTCATAGCCAATTTGCGAGAATGCCCCCCGGTTTCCACAAATGCCACCTGCCCAATCGCCAGCGCTGCCAGCATGGGCTGATGGCGCGACAACACGCCAAAGCCGCCATCCACACCCGGCGCTTGCAAAGAATTGACATTGCCAGAATACACCGTTTTTTCCGGTGTTACAATATCCAGTTGAAATGTAGCCATATGCTCTTTAGAGAGAAAAGAAAAAAGAGACCTTCAGCGCGATCTTCTTACGTCTCTCTTTTTTCCCTTTTGTGGTTACTTCGCCTTTTGGGCCTTTTCCACTGCCTGCTCAATGGTGCCCACCATATAAAATGCCTGTTCGGGCAACTCGTCGTGTTTGCCTTCAACCAGTTCTTTAAAACTGCGCACGGTGTCTTCCACTTTGACATATTCACCCGGAATGCCCGTAAACACTTCACCCACATGGAAAGGCTGCGTCAAAAACAACTGAATGCGCCGCGCGCGCGCCACCACGAGCCGGTCTTCATCTGACAATTCGTCAATACCCAGAATGGCAATGATTTCGCGCAAATCCCGGTAACGCTGCAAAATTTGTTGCACCTGCAATGCCACATCATAGTGATCTTGCCCCACCACGCGGGGATCGAGAATGCGCGAACTGGATGCCAGAGGATCTACCGCCGGATACAACACCTGATCGGCCAGTGCCCGATCCAGCACAATGCGCCCATCCAGATGCGAAAATGCAGTTACCACGCCGGGGTCGGTATAGTCATCGGCCGGTACATAAATGGCCTGCACAGACGTGATCGACCCCTTTTTGGTGGAGGTAATGCGCTCTTGCAAATCGCCCATTTCGGTGGCCAGTGTGGGCTGATAACCCACTGCCGATGGCATGCGCCCCAACAGCGCCGACACCTCAGCACCGGCCAGAATAAACCGGAAAATGTTGTCGATAAACAACAACACATCCTGGCCCTGCTCATCGCGGAAGTGTTCGGCCATCGTCAAACCCGTCAAAGCAATGCGTTGGCGCGCACCCGGTGGTTCGTTCATTTGCCCAAACACCATGGCCGTTTTGTCAATCACGCCCGATTCCGACAATTCAATCATCAAATCGGTACCTTCGCGTGTGCGTTCGCCCACACCCGCAAACACCGAATACCCACCGTGTCCGGTGGCCACGTTATTGATCAGCTCGGTTAAAATCACGGTTTTGCCCACACCCGCACCGCCAAACAATCCCAATTTTCCACCGCGTGAAAACGGGCAAATCAAATCCATCACTTTAATGCCTGTTTCAAGCATTTGATCCGAAGTGACCTGATCTTCATGTGCGGGCGCTTTGCGATGCAATGGCAATCGCGGCGTGCCATCGGGTACGGGGCCTTTGCCGTCAATGGGTTCTCCAATAACATTAAACAAACGCCCCAGCACATTTTCGCCCACAGGCACGGTAATAGGCCCTCCGGTATCCACCACTTTGGCACTGCGGGTCAACCCATCGGTTGAATCCATAGCCACACAGCGCACCACATTTTCACCCAAATGCTGCTGCACTTCCAACACCAGGCGAGGCTCAACACCGGCAACTTCCAGGGCATTGTTAATGGCAGGCATATTGCCTGGAAATTCAACATCAACCACCACACCCACAATTTCTTTGACAAAACCTTCGTTCATAATCGCCCTCACGATTAACATCAAAACGACTGTGCGTTCTAACGTTATTAAGCAACGGCCTCTGAGCCGCCGATAATGTCCATCAGTTCCAGCGTAATCGAAGACTGGCGTTTTTTATTCATATCGCGGGTTAATTCTTCGATCAAATCACCCGCATTTTTGGTGGCATTGTCCATCGCGCGCATGCGTGCGGCCTGTTCTCCGGCATTCGACTCCAACAGCGCACGCCACACCTGAAAATTGATATGGCGAGGCACCAGCGTTTCCAAAAGCACTTCGGGAGACGGTTCAAAAAGATAATCTTCACCCTTAACATCTTCGGTTATTTTTTTGGGCACAATCGGCAACAACTGCTCAACCACGGCCTGCTGATGGGCAACCGATATAAATTCGTTATAAACCAGAACCACCCGATCCACATCCCCTGTTACAAACCGCTTTGTGGCCTCTTCGGCAATGGTTGCTGCCTGAGCAAAGGACATTTCGCGAAACACATCGATGTAGGATTGCAACACCGACACATGGCGATTGAGAAAAAAATTGCGCCCTTTTCGACCCACAGCAATCACCCCATCGCCAGATTTCACCAAACTGCGGGCCTGGCGGCATGTATTGGAATTAAAACTGCCGCATAATCCACGGTCGGATGTCACCACCACAATGGCCGTGTGATTGACCGGGCGCTCGGCCATCAGCGGGTGCTGCAATTCTCCAATATTGGCACTGAGGCGTTGCAACACGCGATCCAGTTGCAACGCATAGGGCCGTGCCGCAACAATCGCTTCCTGGGCCTTGCGCATGCGCGCCGCCGATACAAGTCGCATGGCATTGGTCACACGCTGAATATTCTTAATGCTGGCAACGCGGGTTCTGAGCTGCCTTAAGGATGCCACACTCGTTCCTCAATCCAACACGTTGATAAAATTATGCGATCACGGCATGCGTTGAAACCCGAAAGCCACTTTTGAATTTTTCAATGGCATTTTTGAGCTTCTCGGCACTTTCTGCACTCAAATCTTGAGAGGTGCGAATCACGTCGAGCAGATCTTTTTGGCTATCGCGCATATGTGCCAACAATTCACTTTCAAACCGGCGCACATCTTCTGTGGGCAAATCGTCAACCAGCTTGGACGCATACAGCGACACGATCAGGTCTTCCAATGGCATGGGTACAAATTGGGGCTGTTTGAGAAACTCAATCAGCTTTTCGCCGTGATTTAACAAATTGCGCGTGTTTGCATCCAACCCTTCTGTTCCAAACTGTGCAAAGGCTTTTACATCGTTATACCGAGAAATATCGCCTTTGATTGTCCTGGCCACCGCTTTCATCGCCTTGGTCTGCGCCGAACTTCCCACACGAGATACCGACGCCCCCACATCCATAGCTGGCCGTTGACCTGCATAGAACAATTCGGGCTTGAGCAAAATTTGCCCATCGGTAATAGAGATCACATTGGTTGGCACAAAGGTGGATACGTCGCCTTCTAAGATTTCAATAACCGGCAGTGCCGTTAATGAACCGCCACCTTTTTCTTTGCTCATTTTGGCGGCGCGTTCCAAAAGGCGCGAGTGCAAATAAAACACGTCACCCGGATAAGCTTCGCGACCCGGTGGGCGGCGCAAGACCAGCGACATCTCGCGATAGGCCCATGCCTGTTTGGACAAATCATCGTAAATGATCAATGCGTGTTCGCCTTTGTCGCGAAAATATTCGCCCATCGAACACCCGGCATAAGGTGCCAAAAACTGCAAAGGCGCCGGTTCACTGGCCGTTGCCGAAACCACCGTGGTATAGGCCATTGCCCCATTGGCTTCCAGTTCGGCCACCACTTTGGCCACTGTAGAAGCCTTTTGCCCAATGGCCACATAAATGCACTTCACGCCAGAATTTTTTTGGTTGATAATGGCGTCAATGGCAATGGCCGTTTTGCCCGTTTGCCGATCGCCAATAATCAATTCGCGCTGCCCACGCCCAATGGGCACCGTGGCATCAATCACTTTTAGCCCGGTCATCAACGCCTCTTTAACCGGCGCGCGATCCATCACACCGGGCGCTTTGCGTTCAATGGGCATTGTCAACTTGGCATGAATGGGCCCTTTGCCATCAATGGGTTGCCCCAATGGATTAACCACTCGGCCTAAAAGCTCTTCGCCAACGGGCACCTCCACAATGCGACCTGTGCGTTTGACTTCGTCATCCTGGCGAATCAGGGTATCATCCCCAAACAACACGCACCCCACATTGTCTTCTTCAAGGTTGAGCGCCATGCCCATAATGCCATTGGGAAATTCGACCAGTTCACTGGCCTGCACATTGGCCAAACCCTGCACACGAGCCACACCGTCGCCAACTTGTTGAACGGTACCGCTTTCGTAAACGTCGATCTCGGCCTTAGATTCGAGAATCTGCTGCTTGATCAGCACAGAAATTTCATCGGGGCGAATCTGTAAATTCGTCGCCATAAGTTTTGCCTACCTCACTCGTTTCAGACTTCGGCCACCAATCGCCGTTGCAACCGCCGCAACTGCGTTGCCAGTGTGCCGTCGAATACCTGATCGCCCATTCGGGCAATAAATCCGGCCTTCAACCCTTCATCAACCGTTGTTTCCAAACGCACCTGCTTGCCCGACCAAGCCGACAATCGGGTCAAAAGGCGGTTTTGCTGCTCAGACGTTAATGCAACTGCCGATGTCACTTTTGCCGTGACAATGCCCCGACGCATATCCAGCGTGGTCTGAAATGCCGACAAAATTTCAGACAAAATGCGTTCGCGATGTTTGTCACACAAAAGCAAAAGAAAATTTAATGTCAGCGCGTCAATTTTGCCATTAAACACGTTGCGAAAGACCTTTTTCTTTTGCTCCGACTGAATCATGGGATCTGAAACAAAGGATTGCAAATCGTTTGCAGACTGCAACAACAACAGCAATCCTTCAACGTCAGATGCAACGCGGTCTAAGGCATTGCGCTCTTCGGCAGCATCAATCAACGCTTCGGTATAACGCACAGCAACAGCGGAGTGATTCACAAAAAAACTCCTGCAATAAACCCGTTTTTAAAACCACAAAAAACCATCATCCCTTTTGTCAGCAGACAACAGAGAATTTAATTTTGGCGTGCATCGGGAATGCGGTTGATAAAGTCATCAACAATCTTGCGATTCCGTTCGGAATCGAGATTTTCATCGAGCAATCGGCCATCAGCCAGAATGGCCAATTCAGCCGTTTGCTGGCGCAACTCCTGCAAAGCTTTGTCGCGCTCCTGCACAATGGTGCGCTGGGCCTGCAACAGCAATTGCTGCGCTTCGTGTTCTGCGCGTTCCCGCACTTCTCGCCCGACACGTTCGGCATCTTCGCGGGCTTTGTTAATGGCCGCTTGAACCTCGGCTTGCGCCTGGGCCATTGCCTTTTTGTTTTCCGCGGCAGACACTTGCGCTTCTTCCCGAGCCTTTTCGGCCAATGCCATGGCTTCGCGAATGCGTTCTTCGCGTTCATTCAGCATCGACAGCAAAGGCTTCCAGGCCGTTTTAGACAGGACAATCAATACCAGAACAAATGTAACAATTGTCCAGATAATCAGCCCGACATCGGGTTTCATCAAATCCATACAAACCTCTTTGCGCAAAACCTGACAATAAGGGAAACTGGCTTATTTGAAAACCAGCAATACGCAGATCACCATCCCGAACAACGCCACACCTTCAATCAGCGCTGCAGAAATGATCATCGAAGTTC
Source organism: Candidatus Latescibacterota bacterium (assembly GCA_964200925.1). GTDB lineage: Bacteria > Latescibacterota > UBA2968 > UBA2968 > UBA2968 > CAXNEV01. The sequence continues at coordinate 19,407 of CAXNEV010000006.1, forward strand.
GAATGTCACCTGTTGCTTCGGGCTGACGGGCCGTGCCCTCCATAGCGCCTTGACCAATTTTGCCAATGCCAAGACCTGCCCCCAGCGCAACCAAACCGGCACCGATACCGGCCGAAAGGTAACCATAAGCTTCTGCGGCAAGAGCTTCAGCTGCCACAATTCGCCTCCTTGGTGGATGTAAAGATTAATGCTCCTGATGAATGGCCATGCCAATAAACACAGCCGACAGGAGCGTGAACACATACGCCTGAACAAAAGCCACAAAAATTTCCAGCATATAAATGGCCAGCGCAAACAAAACCGATACGGGTGCAATCAACAACGTTTTTAATACAAAAATTAAACCCAGCAAAGACAAAATGACCACGTGACCAGCCGTCATGTTGGCAAACAAACGAACCGCCAGTGCAAATGGTTTGGTAAACAAGCCCAAAAACTCCAGAGGAATCATAATGGGCAGCAACCAGAGGGGCAGGCCATGGGGAATTAAACCTCTGAAATACCCAAACAAACCATTGTGTTGAATGCCCCCGCCAACCATGGCAACAAATGAACAGGCAGCCAGAGTGGCTGTCACGTTGATATTGCTGGTCGCCGTGGCCGCAAAGGGAATGAGCCCCAACAAATTGCAGGTCAAGATAAACAAAAAGGCCGTGAGCAAATAGGGAATAAACCGAGGGGCATCGTGTTTGCCAATATTGGGCAAAGCCAAATCGTCGCGAATAAACACAACCAGGGCTTCAATGGCATTGGCAAATCCCGAAGGCACCATGCCTCGCCGTTTGGTCGATACCGTGAGTGTGACAATTAGAAAGAGCGCGGCAATCCACATCATCACCAGATGCACACTGATGGACATGTCGATGCCAAAAAGCTCTAAATGAGGAAGGGGAATACGGAAAGGACCCAGATGAAGTTCGTGGTGATTAATAATATGACCGAGGATATCCAGGCTGCCGCTTTCCTCGCCGTGTCCTTCTGCACCAGAAGCCATGCGTCAAATTTCCTCTTGAACAGGGGACTTGCCGGACTGGGAACCGACAAAAAATCGAACCTCCAAGATTTGGAACACTATGTAAAACAAAAACAGCGAAAGTGTCAAGCCAAAAAGGTGTAGTTTGACTAATTTCATGACAATAAAAAATAAAATCAGTACGATAAACAACCGAATTCCCATTCCGCCAAACACCGCTTTCAAAAAAGTCTTCTGGTCTTTGCCTTTGGCCCAAATGGCAATGCCGCCCCCTGCCAGTGTATTCACCGCGCAAATGACACATCCGGCAACCCCTGCCAAAAGAAGATCCTGGCCACCCCAAAGATACAGCGGATACCCACCCACCACCCAGATCAGCACCGTGATCAACCCCAAATGCCCGGCAAATTGTCCAAACGCTGTCACCCCTTATCCTCCGGTTTCCGGTTCTCTCTCAGCACCGTTTTCAAAAAGTGGTAAAACCCGGCAGCAATGCCCAAAAAACCGCCAACAAGTGTGAAAATCGGTGCCATGTCATACCGCCCATCAATCCAGCGCCCGGCAAACACACACACCAAAATGGTGGCGACAAACTGGATGCCCAGCGTCATATAAGGCCCTACCGCGCGATAGGCCTCCCCTAAGCTTGCAGATTTTTTTTGGGATGGTTGCCTGTTCATATTGCACAAGGTAAAATGAACTATAAAAAAAGGCAATCCGTATTCATGTGTAAAACAAAAAAGGCTGCCCGAAAGCAGCCTTTTCACACCTAAGGGTCTGTCTATAAATTATTTTCGGTTTTGAGCATCAAGCGAATCAACGAATAGACGAATGGGCGATTCGCAGATTCGTCTATTCGCAAAACCGGAAACTTATTTCTGGATAAACCCTAAATGTTATTCATGGATCATTTCATGTGCAGATGGCGCAGGCCCTTCTTTATGCCGTTCGTGCGGGTGCCAGCCCAAAAGACCCAGCATAATGAAAAATCCCACCACGTAGGCCAAAATCACATGCCAGCCCTGTTTGAGCCATTCGCCCACAGATTTGGCTTGGGGAAAAATACTTGACAACGCCACACCCGCCGATGAACCAAACCAGATCATCGATCCCCCAAATCCCACAGAAAAAGCCAGCACCCCCCAATCATAACCACCCTGCTGCAACGCCAGTTTGGTCAGCGGAATATTATCAAAAATCGCAGACACAAATCCCAGTCCAAAGGCAACCTGCCACGAAGCCGGAGGCAGTTGTTCCACAGGCATCATAGAGGCGCACAAAACCAGCGATATCAAAAACAACGCCCCTTTAAGGGCCACAGGAATTTCAGCCCAGTGTGTCTTGGTAAACAGCGCCCCAATTAAAATCGCAAGCCAAACGCCCAATGCCGGAAAATCCAGCATGACGTTCGTAATAATTGTTCCGGCCAAAATCAGAGCCACAACAAAAATTTTGGCCCAAATAATAGGAGGGGGGGCTTCTGTGGGTCTTTCCAGCGGTTGATATCGCTGTTGGGCCATCGCCGCAATGGGTCCAACAATGAACAACACTGGAATGGACCCGGCAAATGCGTGCAACACATCCATGGCAGCCACCCCATCAATCCACATCATCGTTGTGGTGGTATCGCCCACCACACTGCCTGCCCCTCCGGCATTGCTGGCCGCCACAATGGCAGCCAAAAATCCAATGTCAACCCGGCCTTTAAACACCACCAGAGCAATGGTACCGCCAATCATGGCAGCCGCAATAT